>JAZHDE010000123.1:0-4901 GCA_036584515.1 Candidatus Cloacimonadota bacterium
CACCTTCAGGGGATAGACCTCCACGATCTCTATGATTTGCAGAATCTCCGGCCTGCTGAAGCTGTGAGAAATGCTTAGTTCGTGATAGACTTCCCGCTGAGTGTAAAAGACTCTGCCATTGACTACTGCCAGGGCACTATCGTCAATTTCCCGGGCTTTAATCTCCCGGATGGTGGCGGAACTGAAGCTGTATTTCAGGCTCTGCATCACTTCCTGTTCAAAGACGTTTTGGATGATAAAAAGCGCTATGAATGAGAAGAAAAACGCCATCAGGGGAGCCACGATCCAGCCCATGGAGATGCGTCCCAGGATGTTTAGCTTCAGGTTTTTGCCGCCTTTTACCAAGCCGATGCCCACCACGGCGCCCACCACCACCTGCGTGCTGGAAACCGGCACCAGGGGAATGGGTGGAAGACCCAGCTTGAGCAGGGTTTCATGCAGACCCTGGGAGGCAAAAAGAAAGAGGACAATGGCTTGTGAGAGCAGCACGATCAGCGCCGTCAGCGGAGAAAGATGCAGCAGATCGCGTCCCACCGTGCGCATCACTTTGTGGCTGTAAGTATATATACCCACCACAATGGAGAGTGCGCCCACGATATAGAGCTGCTGCACTCCGCTGAGAGTGTACAGTCCGCCCAGAGACAGGTCCCGGAAGGGACTCACGGGCACAAAGACGCCCACAACGTTGGCAATGTTATTGGCTCCCAGTGAGTAAGAAGCAAATGCTCCGACCAGCACCAGGGAAATCCGGGTGTAAAAATCCTGTTCCAAGAGGTGCATCTTACTGCGGTTCAACCCAGCCCGGAAGATGTAAAAAAGCAGAGCAGCGATGCCTCCGGAGAGCAGGAAAGCAGTTACCCAGGAAGATCCGATGGTGAGCAAGGAACCAAAATCCGTGAGCCTGCCACTGAAGAAGTTCCAGCCAATGATGGCACCGACAATGGTTTGAGAGGTGGAAACCGGGATTCTGATGCGCACCATCACGGTGATGGCAGCAGCAGCGGAGAGCGCCACTGTGAAGGCACCGCCCAAGGCATCGACCGAGCCCAGGCGTCCCAGAGTCTGCGAGGGACCGCTTCCTTCCAGAATGGCTCCCAAAGAGATGAAGATGGCAGCGATCAGAGCAGCCTGGCGGAATCTCAGCATGCGGGTTTCGACCGCGGCACCGAAGACATTGCCGGTGTCGTTGGCTCCCAGAGTCCAACCCAAAAACAGACCGCTGATCAGGTAGATAAAGACCATTTTCTACAATTGACGTTTGATGGTGTAGATTGCCAGGCGGTCACAGACGGCCTGGGCATAATCCGAGATTTTCTCGATGTGGATAGCAAAGAAGCGCAATTGACTTTTCTGCGAGAGCTCGATATCCATGCCAAAGATCTGGCGGCGCAGCTTCTCACCCAGTTGATCTGCTTCGCGTTCAAAGAAATAGACCTTGTGGATATAGTTATTCACGGCGGGGAGATCACGGAAGAAAGAGCGAACGGCAAAGGTGAGTTGTTCCACGGCATTGACCGAAGCGCGGGTGGTTTGTAGCCAGAGATCGTCCAGATCGGAGGGGATGATGGGGTTCTCGATGGAGAATTGCACCAGGGAATCCTTCATGTTATCGATCACCTCGTCCGTATTTTCCAGGATGGCGAGCACGTCTCCGCGGTTCTCCGGGATCAGGGTTCGTTCATAGAGAAAGCGTTCAATGCCCACGCGCAGATCATCGGCCTTGGCTTCGTTGGTGCGGAGCTGAGCGAGGCGTTCCTCAAATTGCTCGTGCCGGTCCAGCAGATAGTCTTCCATGGCCAGTTGGAAGAGTGTGGCGGAATCGCTGACTATATCCAGAAAGGCATCGATCTGCGATTCTATGAATCTGGTTGTCTTGAGTAGCATTGCCATAATCCACCATATCCTTGCTATATCTTATTTATCTAATAGTAACTAGCTTAATTTAACTTGCCTTTCTGTCAAGCGGGAGATGCTTTTATCTGCCTTACCACTTGCGAAAGATGAAGAATACTGCCAGAATTATGAAGGCAAAGCCCACCAGATAGTTCCAGCGAACCTGTTCCCGTAGATAGAAGATGCTGAAAAGAGTGAAGACGATCAGAGTGATGACTTCCTGGATGGTTTTGAGCTGAAAAGCGCTGAAAGTGCCGTGTCCGATGCGGTTGGCGGGCACCTGAAAGCAGTATTCAAAGAAAGCAAGCCCCCAACTCAGCAGGATCACCAGATACAGCGGAGCATTCTTATATTTCAGATGGCCATACCAGGCGAAGGTCATAAACACATTTGAGATAGTGAGTAAGATGATGGTTTTCATAAATCTATTCCGAGTATTTAATCAGCAGTTCCAAGGGCATGCCGACTTTGGGATCGCTTCCCACCTGCAGACTGAGCCGGATGCCGCGGGAGACAAATTCCGAGGCTTCTTCCACACAGACCGCCAGGGCTTTGCCTTCCAGATATGAGGCCAGCAGCACGGAGGCAAAGACATCTCCCGCACCCGGGCAATCCGAGGGCAGAAAGCGGCTTTCGTGGTAGATTCTGGCACCGGTAGAATCCAGTCCCAGTGTGGCAGTCCAGCCTTCTTTGGGATGGCAGGCGGAGGTGATGATCACAGCTTTGGCACCCAGATCCCGAAGCCTGTGGCAATAGCTGTATGCCTGCTCCGCAGAGATGGCGGGGTCGTAGTCTTCTCCCAAAAGCAAGGCAGCTTCACTGAGATTGGGGGTGATGATATCGGCCGAGGGCAGGAGTCTGCGCATGGCTTCCACCATCCGATAGTCGTAGCAGCTATAGAGTTTTCCGGCATCTGCCATCACGGGATCGATCAGCACGGGGGCACCCTCTGCGGCAAAGGCTTGGATGGCTTCCTGCACCATGGAGATCTGCTCCGGACCGGAGAGAAAGCCGCTGTAAACCGCCGAGAAGCTTGCTCCCAGCTCTTTCCAGTGGGCAATGCTTTCCCGCATCTGAGCGCTGAGATCCGTGAGCCTGTAGCCGGGATAATCCGTATTGGTGGAGAGGATGCAGGAAGGCAACACAGCCACCTGCAAGCCCCGGCTGTACATAATGGGAATGCAGGCCAGAAGGGAGGTATGGCCCCAGCCGGAGAGGTCATGAATGGCCAAAATCCGCTTCATTGCCCGGGGTTTTTATCTCCGTTTTGCAAGTCCTGCCAATAGACCATAGCCCGCCTGAAGTGCGGAATCACGATCGAGCCACCCACGATCAGGGCGATATTGAGTGCATCATTCAGTTCCTCTGTGCTCACGCCCTCTTCATGGCATCTGCCCAGATGGTAGCGGATGCAATCGTCACAACGCAGCACCGCGGAGCTCACCAAGCCGAGCAGTTCTTTGGTCTTGCGCGGTAGAGCTCCGTCCTGATAGGCGGCCTCATCGAGGTTGAAGAAGCGTTTGATGCCCAGGCTGGCTTGTTTCAGCACCAGTTCGTTTTGTATCTCTCTGGTTTTATTAAAGTCTTCCGGATTCACTGTTCGTCCTTGAGTTCGTAGTAGATCTTGCGGATGTCTTCCGCGGAGATATCAAAGGGGTTATTGGCCATATTGCGGCTGGAGAGCACTTCCGGCAGACGACTATCGATAAAGCTTTCCGAGATCTGAAAATCCAGGGATATCTGCAAGGCTTCCAGCCATTTATAGAATTGATCCCGGCTGATCCCGAGGTATTCAAAGAGATTGTCCAATTCAGCTTTGAGCGCCGGGTAATAGAGATCCATCACGCTGCGCATCACGATGCCATTGGCCAGACCGTGGGGAACTCCATACTCCGTGGTGAGCGGATAGCCGATGGAGTGTTGCAACGTGGTGCTGGCGTGGGCGATCACCATGCCGCCATAGAGTGAGGCGCGCATCATCTCGCTGCGGGCTTCCAGGTTGTCCGGCTGGCTCATGCACTTGGGCAGGTTGTGATAGATGGTCTTGATCCCGTTGTAGATTATGGGATACATTACGCGGTTGCGCTTGTTTGAATACAAGCCTTCCAGGAGATGGGAAAGGGCATCGATCCCGGTGTGCAGGGTAACCTTGCGGCTCAGACTGAGCGTGAAAGCGGGCTCCAGGATAGCAGTGTGCGGGAAGGCGAGTTCGGAGCCAAAGCCTGCTTTTTTCCCGGCTTTGAGATCGGTAAGCACGGAGTAGGGGGTCACTTCCGTTCCGGTGCCGGAGGTGGTGGGAATTGCCACCAGCGGGAAGGCTTTGCTATAGAGTGAGGCGTTGTAAATATCTTCGATTTTGGTGTGATTGGCTGCCACCAGATTGATGGCTTTGGCGGCATCAATGGGACTTCCCCCACCGATCCCGATCAGGAAGTCGCAACCGGTCTCCAGCAGCATTGTGGCACCGTCCATCACAGTCTCCAGGCTGGGGTTTTCCGATACCTGGTCAAAGACTTCCCAGGCTATACCGCCTTCTTGCAAAAGGCTTTGGACGGCATCCAGGGCACCGCTTTTGAGGGCAGAATGCGCTCCGGTAACGATCAGGGCTCGAGTGCCCAGCTTGAGAATCTTGGCCTTGGCTCTGGACAGGGCGTTCTCAGCAAAAAAAACTCTGGTTGGTACGTAATACATTATCGCCTCGCATGGCTCCACCGGGCTTATCAGATCAAGCTCTCATCCCGGCAAGCAGAATTTGCGGATATTTTCCCAAAGCGCTAGTTTTATGTCAAGCACAAAAAGCGGAGCAGAGGGGGGATCGATTTACAATGCACGATGTACGATGTACGATGGGAACGCTTCGCGGACAAATCTCGGAGCTCGAGCTGGATTTTTTTTGATTTAACAAAGAGGAAAAGAGGGAAAGAGGGGGATTATTTTGGTCTGCCAATTCAGCCCATAGTGGAAGCGACATCTTGTCGCTTAACAGTGATTAGGGATTAGGGACTAGG
>JAZHDE010000124.1:0-4832 GCA_036584515.1 Candidatus Cloacimonadota bacterium
CCCTAGTCCCTAATCACTGTTAAGCGACAAGATGTCGCTTCCACTCTGTTCACTGATCACTGTTCAACACGAGTGGAGCACAAAGCTCTTGACAGCATTAGTGAGCTTCTCAGACTATGTCAATATGAGGAAAATGCTTTGCTTTGCGCTTGTGCTGCTCTTGCTTCTGGCTTTGGCAGCCTGTGAGATCTTCGGAATCCGGGATTCCGAATATCCCTCCGCGCCTCCACTCTGGAACAATTCCACCAGCACTTGGGAGCAGGTGGTGCAGAATCTGGGTTATTGCTACACGGATTCGCGGAATGTGGTGAAGTACTCCTCTCTGTTTACAAGTAATTACCGCTTTTACTTCGCTGCTCAGGACATAGTGGATTTTAACCTCCCCAGTGCTTGGGAAAAAGCAGATGAACAGGATATGTTGCTCAATCTGCACAGCTTAAGCTCCAAAATTACCCTGGCACTGGAACCGCTTCCCGGAAGTCCGGACGAAATTCTGGCCAGTGAAGCCCGCATTTTCCGAATCTACCAATTGAGTCTCAAAACCGCCTCCGGCACTTCATATTACAATGGCAGCATGGAACTGCAGTTGCGCCGTGAAAGCGGATATTGGTATCTCTACCGCTGGTACGATTATCGTACTGCCAATGAATCCAGCTGGGGAAGGCTGAAATATGTCTATTCGCAATAGCCTGCGTTTGCTGATCTTGCTTGTGCTTGCCGGCCTGCTGCTATCCTGCCGCAATCCTTTTCACCCCAGCCTGAGTTACAACACCGGAAATGGCTTGGCAAATACCAATCCCAAACAGCTCCTGGAAAGTCTCGAACGTGCTTATCAGGATAAAAACCTGGATCTTTACAAAAAGCTGCTCTCACCGGATTTCCGCTTTGAGCTGCTCTCCAGTGAGGTCAATCAGATTGGTATAGACGTCAATGGCGATGGCATTCGGGATTCCTGGTGGGGCTATGAGCAGGAGATTCAGCTCACAGAAAACCTCTTTAAATACGGCTCGTCGGATGGGCTCTATCCACCTCCCGATCTGATCTCACTGCGCTTGCAGATACCTCCGGAAAACATGTGGGATATCGATCCTGAGAGCAGTCACGAAGATTGGGTGGTGATTCCCTGCGTCTTTGATCTGTCACTCACCTTTCTCAGCAGCAATACCCTATTGGACGCCAGCGGAGTGGCACGATTCTATATCAAGCCTATCAGTGGGCGTTGGTATATCGCCATTTGGAGGGACGAATCGAACCTCTGAAGCCTGAAGGGCGCATTTTAGCCGTGGATTACGGTGAGAAACGGATCGGTCTGGCGCTCAGCGATCCCCTGAAGATCTTTGCCAAGCCTTACCTGATGCTGGAAAACCAGGGCTTGGAAGCACTGGTGCTTTCTCTGAAGGAGATTATCATAAGTTCCTCTGTGCAACAGGTGGTGCTGGGCATTCCCTGGGCGATAGATGGCAGAAAGACTCCAAAAACCGAGGAAACCTTGCAGGTGCTGGAGCACTTGAAAGCAGATCTGGAGATTCCGGTGATCCCTTGGGACGAACGCTATAGCAGCGATGAGGCGCACAAGGAGCTTAAAAAGATGGGACGGAGCTGGCAGCAAGCCCGCCTGGAAGTCGATGCCATGGCTGCTGCGATGATTTTGAAAAGTTATTTGGCTAGCCTGTAGAAGTATTTCCACAAATAATGGCAAAGAATCCATAAAGGTAAGCTAATCAAGACGAGTATGAAGAATAGCCACAGATCAAAAGGAATATTGAAAATGAAAGAAAGTCAGGAAGAACGAGTGATAATCTACGAAGACCAACCGGAAAGAAATAATAAGCGACTCGGTATGATCCTGGTGCCGGTGCTGCTGGTTCTTTTGTTTCTGGGCTACATCGCCTATCAAGTATTTGTGCCAACCGATTCGGACGAGATTATTCTCAAGGTGAGCCAGGGTGACAATGCCCCTGGTATCGCCAGAGACCTTCATAAGGCAGGGATAATCCGCGATAGCAATTTCTTCCTGCTGCTGGCAAGGCTCAAAGGTGTGGACCGCATGCTAAAGGCCGGAACCTATAACTTTGGGGGAAGAGCCAATCTTCTGCAGACGGTGGACCGACTCCTGGAAGGCAGCAGTATAGCCGTCAATGTAACCCTTCCCGAAGGACTCTCTCTCTACAAGACCCTGCTCAAGATTGCCCACAGCGGAATCATGCCCTACGACAGCCTTTATGCAGCAGCTACAGAACCGGGCTTGGTTGAGCGGCTCACAGGCAGGTCTCTGCCCAGCCTGGAAGGCTTTCTCTATCCGGAGACCTATCGTTTTGAGCTGGGTATGACTGCCGACAAAATTCTGGAATTTCAAGTGGCAGAATTCTTTAAGCGTATGGCAAGTGCCGGGATTGATGCCCGGGCCGACAGCACTTTCTACGACAAGCTCATCTTGGCTTCCATTGTAGAAGCCGAGACCATCTACGAGGATGAACGTCCCACCGTGGCAGGAGTCTATCTGAACCGTTTGAAGAAGAACATGAGGCTGGAATCTTGCCCCACAGTGGATTACTTTTTGGAAAAAGAAGGTATCCACCGTGAGATTCTCCTGACCCGTGATATCAATACACCCTCACCCTATAACACCTATCTGAATGCGGGTTTACCGCCCACGCCCATCTGTAATCCCTCACTCAGTTCCATACAGGCTGTATATCAGCCCGAGCAGCATAACTATCTTTTCTTCCAGGCAGATCGCCAGGGAAGAAACGTCTTTTCCGTCACCTTTGCCGAACACCGCCGGAAAATGGCACAATTGCCCCGGCGTTTTGAATGATGTGAGTTGAGAGTGTCTTTATCTCTTTTTTTCACGTTGACAAAAATATCAGCTTCGGGAATCTATCCCAAGAGATATGAAGAAACAGATTAACCAGAATATTAAAGCCCTTGATGGAGGAACAATGAAGACCATGAAAGTTCTAGTCACAATCCTTAGTATCAGCCTGATTCTCTTCGCTTTCGGCTGTGGAAGAAACCGCAATGCGGTGCGTCCCAGCGGAGAACCTGTTTATTATCCCGAGTGGTGGAATGCTCAAAACGATGAAGCCTACGTCTGCACCTATGGCAATGCCACCCGCGTGAGCGAGACTTTGGCGATGGAAACTGCCAAGAACCAAGCTCTGGCAACCGCTGCCCAGTATGTGGAAGTGGAAGTTCAGGCCATGATGAAGGTTTATGAAGAAGAAGCCGGCGTGATCGATCCTCAGCTTCTGCAACTTTCTCAAAACGTAATCCGTTCGGTCACCCAGGCACGCTTCAGCGGCATTGTTTACGGCCGCAGTGAAGTCCGCCAGGTGGTGGAACAGAATACCCCCCGCTACAAAGTTTGGGTACAGGCCAAGATCCCCAAGACCGAGATTGCCAGAAACACTGCCCGCCTGATCCGTAACGAAGAAGCGCTTTACAATCAGTTCCGAGCCTCACAGGCCTTCATGGAGCTGGATGAATTGCTCGACTAGGTGAGACCCATAGTTTAGCCGCTTCCTCGGAAGCGGCTTCTCTCTATAACTCTCATACCCCGGTTCCGCTTTGAGATAATCTCTCTGCTGCTCCGGGATTGAATCTGAACTGAGCCTGTGGCTCGTAAGAACCAAAAAAGGAGCTTACCATGACTACTTGGATGAAGATTGCAGTTATCTTCGTACTTACTTTATTCTTCCTGAGTGCCTGCGATGAAAACGATCCCCCTCAGGATCTGGACACTGCAGCAGCTTTGAATAACTACTGGGAGTATCAGACAGAACTCACCGGCAGCCTGAATGATCGTGATGAGACGATGGAAGAGATCTCAGCCAAAATGCTTGCCATGGGTGGACGAAACCGGGATGTCTGGAATGAACTGGACGTTCTGGTAGATACCTACATTGCCCAAAGTGAAGCCTCTGCGCAGGATTTTGAACAGATGATTCAAGCAGAAAACGCCATCGTTCCCTACGGTGAAGATAAGGGGATCCTGAGCAGCGTGGCAGGCGGCATCTACAGCGTTGCCAAAAGCACAGTGGTCTCAGGCGGCAGAATGGTGCGCAGCGGTTACCGTGTACTCAGCGGAAAACAAAGCTTGCGCCAAGTGTTGAACGATCCCGAGAGTGGGATCCCGATCGTCTCTTCCTTTGCTGAGACGGTTGCCCAGCACAATGCCGACCGGGATGCCTCCATCCGCCAAGCTATCCTTGAGAATAACGATATGGATGGCAATGTGCCCTTGGATCAATTTATCGGAGAGAGTCCCCAGGATAAATTGAATTATTACCTAAATCTCAGTGATGAGAGTTCGCTCAAGATGAGAACCCGGGCAGATGTGCTGTTTTGGGATGAAGATGAACGTGCCAGAACCGCAGCCACTGCCAGAAACCTGGGTGAGACCGGCGTGAAGACTATTGCCAATGCAACCGGTGGCGGACTGACGGGCGAGGTCGTGAATGAAATCGTAGCTCAGCAGATGGAACCCGGACAGACTTCGGCAGATAATGGCACTCTGAACCTGACGATCAATGAAAGTGCTCCTGCCAATCCCCCAGTGACGGCTCCCCGTACTATTATCATCGCCAAGGCGAACAAACCTGTGGAAGATCCTCGAATTACTGTTATCTCAGGCGCTCCCCAAGCTCTGTCGCTGCCTCTTCCTGAAGGTGAGTACAACATTATCATGATCGCAGATGGCTTCGTGCGCAGCATTGCCGAAAACCTGCAGATTATCGGCGGCCAGGTGATTTCTCAGATGGGAGAGCTCTACAAACTCTCCGAGAACCCCATCATCATAGACCGGATGTGGATGGATGAGGGCTTGGTGC
>JAZHDE010000125.1:0-4875 GCA_036584515.1 Candidatus Cloacimonadota bacterium
CGTCATCCTGACGTGTTGTTTATCAAAGCGACAAGATGTCGCTTCCACTATCATCGGCGTTCTATTTCAGCAGATGACGCCCCTTCAGGGCTCCCTTCCTTCCTAACTCCTTGTGAGATATCTCTTTTCCTCTTTTCCTCTGTTTTAATGAAAAGGCTCTGGTCCCTATTTCGCTCCCAGGCTCAGGAAGCGCCGGATCTCCCGGTAGAGGATATCCTGGTTGATGGGTTTGGTCACGATGGAATCAAATACTTTATCATCTTCTGTGGGCGGTGCGCCAACCAGATACCCGGCGGTGATGGCTATCACGGGTAGATTGGGATAGAGTTGTTTGATCTCGCGGGTGGCATCAGAGCCATTCATCCGGGGCATCATCTTATCCATCAGCACCAGATCGATGCGAGGATTGGCGCGGCAGACTGATACCGCTTCCATGCCGTCAACGGCGATCAGGGTATTAGCTCCGTAGCGTTCCAGGAATCTTTGTAAGACGATGCTGCTGACCCGATCATCCTCCGCCAGCAGGATGATCTTCCCGGAAAGGTCGCGGACCAAGCTGAGATTGGTGTATTCTGCACCACCCTCCCGCAAGACGGGCTGATTGACCGGCAGTGCCAGAGTGAAAGCAGTGCCTTGGTCGACAACTGATTCAAAGCTGAGAGTTCCGCCCATCACATCCGTCATTCTGCGGCAAATGGAAAGACCGATGCCCACGCCTCCATAGTTTCTGGTATTGCCTTCATCGGCCTGGCTGAAGATCTCAAAGATGCTCTTCTGCTTATCGGGATGAATGCCGATGCCGCTATCGATCACGTAGTAACGGATGGTGTGATGGTCCGGGAAGTCAAAACCAAATTCCACTGTGCCTTTGGGGGTGAATTTGATGGCGTTGCGCATCAGATTGGTGAGCACCTGGTTTACCTTGGCGGTATCCAGATAGATCTTGCGGCCATAAGCGCTGAGATCGGGGCTGTGAACCAGCTTGATAATATCCTCTTTGCCGGAGCTGCGCAGGATGTCTTCCAGATTGGTCTTGTTTTGGATATAGTGCTCAAAGCAATCCACTTCCCGGGCATTGACTTGCAGCATGGAGTGCTCTGCCAGAGTGAGCTCAAACATATCTTCAAAGATCTGCAAAAGATGCTCTCCGCTCTTGCGGATCACTTCGCCGAAGCTGCGGACTTCTGCCATGTCATGAGCATCGGGAAGCAGGTTGCTGAAGCCAATTATGTGGTTCAGCGGAGTGCGCAGTTCATGATTCATGGAGGCCAGGAAAGCTCCTTTTATGCGGTTGGATTCCTCGGCAGCTTTCTGGGCAGCAAGGGCCTCTTCTTTGGTTTTGATCATATCCGAGACGTCCAGCACAAAGACGGTGAAGTGCTTGTTGCTATTGCTGTAGGCAACCACGTGGTAAAATTTGCCCAGCTCGCGGGAATAATCCTCAAAGACGGCTCGCTCGCCGGTCTCGACCACCTGGGCATAGCGCCGGATCCAGGCAGGCTCAGAATTGGGCAGCACTTCCAGGAGGGTTTTGCCCACCAGGTCCACTGCAGTAAGCCCCGTGATGCGTTCAAAGGCTGGATTGACCAGTAGGAAGCGGTAGTCGCAGGCCTTGCCGTCCTCGTCGTAGAGCATTTCGTGTAGGGCAAAGCCTTCGGTCATGCCTTCAAAAAGGCCGCGCATGCGTTTTTCGCTCTTGGCGATGGCGATCTCATGCTCCTTGCGCTCGGTGATATCGGAGAAATTGCCGATGACTTTCACGATTTTGTCGTTTTCCCGGATCGCTTTGGCTATGGTGCGAATCCAAAGATGATTTCCTTTATCGCTTATGAAGGGAAGTTCCAGATCGTAGGGGGTGCCGTCTGCGCAGCATTTGAGAAAGGAACTGCGAATCAAGGCCTGATAATCCGGATGATAGCAGTTCAGACTGCGCTCGATCATCTCTGTTCCGACGGCAATCTCATAGGGAGGATCAAAGCCGTGGATGATGTATATCTCTTTGGTCCAGAAGAGTTTTTTGCTATTGATGTCCCATTCCCAGCCGCCCATCTTTTCCAGCTCTGTGGCGGTCTCCAACACGTTTAGACCTTGCAGACGGAGCTGATCTTCCCGCATTTTTTGGCTGATGTCCACTGCGACGCCGGTGATGGTCTCCACTTCGCCGGAATCGTCCAGCTTGAAAAAGAGGAAGGTCTGAGTCCAGATGATCTTGCCGTCCCTGCGGTTCCAGCGCACGATGATGGGCTCGGCACTGCGAGTGGCGATTTGCTGGTGGACGATTTGGAGGTCATCAGGGAAGATTAGCTTGGAGCCCAGATCGGGATCATCATAATGATCCTGAGCGGAATAGCCGGTCATCTCCAGCACGGTATCGGTGATGTATTCAAAAGCTCTTTCCGGCTTCATCCTAATGCGGTAGACAATGACCGGAAGATTGGCTATCAACGCTTCGGCATTGAGCTGGTCTATCTGGCTCTGATCCAGAGTATTATGGTCAATTTGGCTCATAACTGCTCCTATGATTCCGTTCTGGGTAAAATTGCACGGAATTGAGGGAATATTTACTTGCTATATAGTAATCATAAGTGATTTTGGATCAAAAGCAAACGTGATGGATGGAAGTGAAAGCAGATGATAGTGAAAGCTTATGATAGTGGAAGCGACATCTTGTCGCTTTGATAATCAACACGTCAGGATGACGTGTCCACTATACCCAATAGAACGCAGATGATAGTGGAAGCGACATCTTGTCGCTTTGATAAACAACACGTCAGGATGACGTGTCCACTATACCCAATAGAACGCAGATGACTGGATCAACTGGATCAACAGGATTTTCTCCCACGAATGGACACAAATGAAAGATCACAAATGAACACGAATGTCAATCAAATGGAGGAAAAGAGCCCTGAAGGGGCGTCATCTGAAAGCGATGGGTGGCAGCCCATCGAAAAGGGAGCCTCCCCCTACCCAAGCCCTGAAGGGGCGTCATCTGCTGAACACCTTCTATTGGACAAAATGGACTTTGTTGGACGATATGGACACGGTGAACCCAATCCTTCCAATCCTCTAATCCTGAAATCCTTGTGAAGCCTTTTAGTTTCCCAGCTTCACACTTACGGTCTTGTCACTCGTCACTCGTCACTTGTCACTTACCAGCCAAAGAGGCTTTGTAAGCCCGGAATTTCTCCCTGAGAACCGGATCGGTTGTGGCCAGAATCTGGATCGCCAAAAGGGCGGCATTGCGAGCAGAGCCGATTCCCACGCCGGCCACCGGCACTCCGGGGGGCATCTGCACGATGGAATAGAGCGCATCCACGCCCTGCAGGGCTCCCGAGGCAATGGGCAAGCCAATCACGGGGAGGCAGGTGTGGGCAGCGACCACTCCGGGCAGGTGGGCAGCCATTCCGGCAGCAGCGATGATGACTTTGATGCCTTCGGCTTCGGCGTTCTTGGCAAGGAGAGTGGTTTTCTCGGGATTACGATGTGCTGAGGAGACGTAATAATCGTAATCCACGCCAAATTCTTTGAGGAGCTCCAGCCCGGGCTGGCAGACGGCTTCGTCGGACTTACTGCCTAAGATAAAGCGCAATACCGGCATAGCTATTTCATTTGCTCCGGGATCACGGTGAGGGCAGTGTGGATCTCTTCGGGATTGGAAGCGCTGGTGAAGCTATCCAGGATGCCGGAATTCATGATCAGCTTGGAGATATAGGAAAGTGAGAAGAGGTGCTGCTTGTCGTTGTGCAAGAGCAGCATAAAAAAGATGTTTACGGGCTTGTTGTCCGGAGCGTCAAAATCCACTCCCTCGGCACTTCTGCCAAAGAGGATGCTGGGCATTTTGATCTTGGAGGGATGCAGGTGCCGTGGATGCAGCAGGGCAACTCCATTGCCGATGGCGGTGGAGATCAGCTCTTCACGGGCCACGACCACTTCATAGAGCCAGCGGGCATCGCGGACCAGCTTCAGGTCCTTGGCTTTTTCGCTGAGGATGCGGATGGCATCGTATTTATTGTCCGCCTGGAAATCCAGGAAGATATTTTCGGGACGCATATACTCTTCGAAATGGCAGATCACGCGTTTTAGAGCCAGCATCTTCTCATCGCGGTCGCTGAGGTTTTCCAGCCATTCGTTCATGGAATCTTCGTCCACTTTGACGTTCTTGCCCACGAGCTTACTCTCGAAGACGTTTGTGTTTATCATCTCCTGGATGACGTTTTCCGAGACCTTCAGCTTTTTGGCGGCTTCGGCTTTGGATAGAAATTTCTTTGCCATCATATACCTCCTGCGTATATGTAAAGGTTAACTAATTTTAGCTTGCTTCAAGGTTTAACTTGACAAAGATATATGCTAATTTTGAGCTTGCAATATGGTCAAGAGATTTGTTTACCTGTTCCTGATTACACTCCTGCTTGCAGGATGCGCAT
This sequence comes from Candidatus Cloacimonadota bacterium, assembly GCA_036584515.1. Classification (GTDB taxonomy): domain Bacteria; phylum Cloacimonadota; class Cloacimonadia; order Cloacimonadales; family Cloacimonadaceae; genus PHBP01. The sequence continues at coordinate 4,428 of JAZHDE010000125.1, forward strand.
ATTCTGTGTATTCAAACGCTTATCCCCATTTGAAAAAAATTCGGGTGGAGGCTTTTGGCAATGAATCCACAGACTTTGAAATTGGCACGGAGCTGCTGAATCAGCTTTCTCTGGAGTTTCGTAACGATGGACGGCTCAGGCCGGTAACTGCTGCACCGGATTGTTCTCTGGAAGGCTCCATCCTCTCCTATGAGGAGAAGATTTACAGCTACGATTCTGCCAATAGCGTGCAGGATTACCAGCTCAGCCTGGTGCTTTCGGTCACTTTTACCGATCTGATCAACAATGCAGTGATCTATGAGAACCGTAATCTGGTGATCAGTGAGCTCTATGCCGTATCCCCGGAAAGCAGTGCCCGCTTCAAAAGCAAAGAGGAAGCCGAGCAGGAACTGATCAAATCCCTCTTCCGAACTCTAATGCAAAACTCACTGGAGGCCTGGTGATCCGA
>JAZHDE010000126.1:0-4847 GCA_036584515.1 Candidatus Cloacimonadota bacterium
CATAGGTCTCAAAACCATCCACAAATCCTTCCGGAGGAGGAGGTGTTTCACCAGGAGCATCCCAGTTCAGGGCAACGTTGTAACCTGTAACTGTGGCTGTGAGGTTGGTGGGAGGATCGAGCACGTCTGTGAGGAGCTGCATGCTGATTGTATCCACATAGAGGTAGAACATATCGGTATCGCTGTAGCCCTTGAAACCAAAGTAATAGGTTCCGGCAGCAGTGGGAGCAATCGGAAGCTCAACTGTGATGTATTCGGTATTGGTGATGCTCTCATTGGACCATAAGAGGTTGGTCATAGCATCAACGGTGGGAGCAGTTCCCCAATACACAGCCATCTTCTCTGCATAGGTGGAGCTGGCGGCACGATATTTGAAAGTAAGCTTGTAGTTTGTGTCTGCAGCCATGGCAAAAGGAGGCATAAGCAGCCAATCATTCATAGCCATAGTTGTGTTGTAACGAATCCGGGCGCTGTTGGGAGCTGAATCGGCATTGCCGGCATAGGTTTCCCAAGCGTAGGTATCGCCATTGGCATTGATAGTGGTCCAGCCCAGAGGCAGAGCAGGGGGTGTGAGATCGTCAAAGTTCTGCTCGTAGGGATAGCTGGTCACAGTGGGATCTGCCAAGGTGGTAAAGCTCCAGACAGGGCAGTCCACGGCATCGCCAAACTGATTGAAAGGCACTATCTTCCAGTAGTAAGTGGTGTTGTAGCTGAAATCAGCAGGATCGTAGGTAGTGGCTGTCTGAGTGGTACCATTGACCAGGTTTGTGGGAGGATTATCCGTTCCCAGAAAAACCTTGTAACCATCGGTAACACCGCCACCGATCAACCAACTGAGACCGGCATTGTAAGAAACGTTGACAGCATTATTGGCAGAGACAGGATTCTGAGCCGGAAGCGGGGGCTCGCCGGCAGCAGCCGGAGCAAAAGTAAAGGTCAGACCGGCAGCAGGAAACACTGTGGCATTGAGAGTGCAGTTGCTATTGGCAGCGGTACCGGCAGTGGTGGCAGCCCAGTCTGTGGTGGTGGTGCGATTGCTAAAATCGGCATTGCTGTCTCCACGCAGACCCACCTGAATGGCAGCCGCTGTGGCAGCGGTTACTGCAGTGATGGGACCATAGACATAGGCAACCTTGTTGCCATTTTCGTGGAGTTGAATTTGGAAATTGAGAATGTCGTTGATCGTGGTGGTGGGAACTCTGCGATAGTTCTTCCATTGCACGGTAAAGACACGGTTGGGAGCTGTTCCGCTCAGCAGATACATCAGCTCACCATTGTCACGGCTCTTGATGTCACGGCTCAGGCCGGCAGCAAGATTGTTGGAAGCACCGGTAACGGTGCTGCTGATAGGCACGTTTGAGGTGAGGGCAACATCGCCCATCACAACAAATCCATTGCAGGCCACGCTAACCGTGGAATAATCCATTCCGTTATACGTGAAGACAAATCCCAGAGGGATGGCATTGAAGGTCTCGTTGTCGTTCGTTACTGAACCGAGAACTGTTCCTCCACTGATTTCTGTGTAGGTGGCTTGGGTGGTGGTGAACGAGTATTCGCTCACGGCAGCCCAGGCGCCAAGCGCTACAAAGCTAAAGATCAGCAGAAGAAGATACTTTTGCATACTGTTGAACATAAGTACTCCTTACTTTTAGTCAAAACTAATACAATAATCCGGATCGGTTCCTGCTAACTTACTGCAGCAGAGAAGACATCCTCTCATAACACAAGTAACATCGGCATGCAAATCATGCGCCAAAACCGGACTTTAACAAGGTTAAAATCATATATTTAATGTCAAGCTAAACTTTAGCTCTTCTATATCAGGGTCAGGTTTGCTTTTATACAGGGTTTACTCGCCCAAACTATTATTCTTCAGCGTATTCAGGCTGATCTCTTTATCTGTGGTAGGCAGGTAGGTGAGCTCCAGCTCGTCTCCCGCCGCCGTTAGAGGCAAGAAACTGCTGAGATTACTGGTGGCAATATAGAGCAAGCCCGGATGATCTTGCAGGCTAAGGTAGTAGATGGTTCTGCCGTCTTTGACGTCGGAACCGATACGAGCCACTCTGCCTCGAAGGGTGTCTGTGACTGCCGAAACTCCCGCCAGGGTTCCCACTCTACTGCTTGCCAGAGCCATCTGATAGCTATCCCGGGCAGATTTGATGGATTCACCCACGCCGACCAGAGAGAAATCTCTCACAGAGACAAAACAGAACATCTTCACCAGACCCGCGCTATCCTTGAGAGTCATAAAATAAGTAGGTTTACCGTTCAGATTGACCAAGATCGGGAAGGTGGCACGATAACCGAAGTTTTGCACCTTGCCTTCGGCAGAACTCATGGCAGCATGCTCGGTGGCACCTGAAACCTTGTAGAGATGGGTGCTCTTATCCCGGGTATCGGTGAGTGTGAAGCCCACGGTTCCCTCGTCTGAACCCACACTGGACATTCCGGTGTAGAAATAGCTACGGCCGTCGTTGCCATAGATCACGTTGTAACCATTTGTTACAGAAAGTATATCCCGCTTGCCAAAGACTGTATTCCAGAAACCTCTCACATACTTGCCCCACCAAGCCAACTGAGGCATCACAAAGTAAGAAGGCTGCACTCTGTCTACCCAGGAAGGGATGCTACTATCGTCAATACCATCAGCACTACGCTTCAGAGAATAGTGTTTGATCTCCCCGGTTCCGGCATGAACAGTGATCAGAGCCTTGGCCTCGGGAGCCAGAACGCCGATCTTATGGTTGTAGGTAGTGATAGTCCAATGCGGTTCTCCATTGTCATCCAGCTCAAAGGTATCCCCAGCCAGACCGATATTGGTGTAACCATGCAGATAGAGATGGCGATAGAGATTCTGTCCAAAATAGGCATTACGTTGATACTTCACCTTGATAGGCTTGCCTTCAAGCTCCCGGATAAAGGACACATCCTGAGGGTTGGTGGCTGAAACCATTATATAACCCGGGGTTCCCTCGCTGCGGTTGGCGAGCCATTTGAAAAAGCCACTGTGCAGAAGCGGCGTGACCCAATAGAGATTGCCCTGAACCATCTGGATGGTGGGAGTGCCCAGAGTAACTCTGCTTCCCAGTGCAAAGTCGTCTCCCAGCTTCTTCTCTGCCAGAGAGGCGGCAAAAGCCTGATCCACAATCGGGACTTGGGTGAGATTGACCGGTGAAACCAGATCTGTAAAATTCGTAGCATCCACCTTGCCAATCATATTGCGATAGCTGCGGGCATGGAAGATCCCGGACGAGAAGAAGGGCACCAGAATTAACCATATACTCAAGCCAGCAAGAATAATGATCAGATACTTGCGAAGCCGGGAAAGAGTGAGCAGCGGAGCCAGGATCACGATTAGAGGTAAGATCCAGACCGTAAACCGTAGGGAAAGCACGGGCATTACAAAGTATAGAATATAAGCCAGAAGCAGGAAACTGAACAGGACAGCTATCCAGGGCTTCAAAACAGGCATCTTGAGCTTGATCTCGGTGGCTTTGGGTTGATTCATACGGGCACCTCACATATTTTCTGTGGAGAAATAAGTATCTCCAAGGGTCTATCCTGCAAGTACCGAGAGCCCTGTCAATAAAAAAAGGCTTTAACTCACCTTGTTTTCAGTTAATTATTGTGAACTTTCTCCACTCAGGATCGGTTCGGCAGATTTGAGCTTGAGCCGAAGGTAATCCCTGCGGCTGATCAGGGCGGCTGTCAGCAGGAATCCTGCTGCCACTGCAAAGACTGCCTGATAGCCAAAAAGCCTCATCAAACCCAGTCCCAAAAAAGGTGCAATCAGTCCTCTGATCCCGGTCAGCGTCACATGAACACTCTGATACATAGCGGCATCCTCTTTCCCCGCAAAGAATATACTGCTCATATTCCAGGCAATATTGATCCCCGTCATCGCCAATCCAAAGATCAGGTAGGCCACAAAGATCAAGGTGGTGGCAAGCACCTGGTTACCGGCAAAGGCAGCCGAAACGATCACCAATAGCGGAAAGAGCATCAGAGTCGCAAAGGAGATAGAGATGAAGCTCAGGGGGTGCATCCGGTCGTGCAACTTCCCGATCAGCGGGGAGAGCAGCAGCATCCCAAGCTGGGAAAGAATGCCCTTGGAAAGGAAATTGGCAGTATAGTTCAGCTTTAGCACGTCCACCAAATACAGCGGGATCACGGGAGTCATCATGATGAAACCCATGCCATAGATCGAGAAACTGCGCTCAAAAGATGCAAAAGCCGGGTTCTCTTTGAGCAGACTGAAAGTGCGCCGGATGGGATCCATAAGCACCGTCTTCCACGGTAGATTCTCCCGCTTTTCGCAGTTTGCCGGGTTCTCCAGCTTCACCCGGGAGAGGAAGAAGCAATGGATAAATCCCGCAATGCCAGTGGCAGCCAAAATCAATCTGTAGCTGGATTCGTTGACATCCAGAAGCCTTCCCGCCACAAAGGTGACCACTATCGAGACCAACATACCCAAAGACATGGTGTAGCCATAGACTTTTGCCCGACGGCTTACGTCGATGTTTCTTTGGAAGATGCTATTCTGAGCCGGGATAATGAGTGAATTGGCTGAGTATAGCAGGAGCAGAAGGATCAGATATTGGTTGATCCCTGCCATCCACAGAGCCCACAAAAGGCTCAGTCTGCCCAAAAGACCCGCCAGCAGGATATAGCGGGATTTGTTGCAACTGCGCTCCAGAAAGCGTCCCATCCAGATGGAAAGGAAGTTTGAGACCGGCCAGATCAGAGTGATGATCAGGATCTGCCACTCCGTTGCCAGCAACGCTTTGCGGGCTATGATGTCCTGAGTCTGCCCAAAGCTTTGCACAAAGCCGTTAAACGCTGCAGCC
>JAZHDE010000127.1:0-4847 GCA_036584515.1 Candidatus Cloacimonadota bacterium
TGTGAAGTTTAGGATTGAGGATGTATACCCTGGAAGTAGTCAGGATCTACCTACAGAATTCATTATGATAGATAAACGCCTTGGACATGATGAGTCGAGACTCAGGATTGTCCATGGATAAGCATAGTCCATTTATTATGTTGAAGGAAGTGAACTTGGATCGAGAAACCAGCTTTCAGATGGGTTTTGAGCCCATGGCAGGATTCGAGAATTCACTTGACTTAATAAGGCTTTGACAAACTGTAACGCAAAAGAGACAAGGGGATAAAGTGAAGAAAACGCTGATAGCATTGTTATTCTGCCTGTCGATAGGCTTTGCTTTGGGCCAGACAACAGTTAATTTCGCGCCCACAAGCAACATATCTGCTTATACTTACGAAGGTGTTAGGTCCGGGGTTGAAACCCTGAAGATGAACACCTATATACTGGGTCAGGTTTACAAACCAGGCCTGTATGTTGTTCCGGATAACATAGATTTTTTGACCCTGTTAGCCTTGGCGGGAGGCCCCAAAGAGGATGCCAAGCTTTCCAAAATCAGGATAATCAGACCAACTGCTGAAGGTGGAGAGAGAATTATCTGGGTGAATTTCAAGCGCTACATGGAAACAGGCGATGAAACCCTCATTCCCAGGATTATGCCCGGAGATACAATCATACTTTCAGGAACGATATTCTACGCATTCAGTAAAGTGGCGGATTTTCTGTCCAAAGTAGCTATAGCTCTCAGTGTCTATAATTTAGTCACCAATATTAAGTAAGCGGGATAAGGCATGGATAATCAATACAATCAACAAGCCCCTGTTCAGGACGAAATAAAGCTTTCAGATTATTTCAGGATAATACTTCAATACCGCTACCTCATTGTGCTGGTCTTTATTCTTGTAGTAATTGCGACCATTGTTTACACTGCCAGGCAGCCCAAAATCTACTCCGCCTCCTCGAGAATTATGCTCGAAGATCAACAGACCAGTGCTGATCTGATGTTCATGGCAGCTCCAGGTATGGGGAAGAACAGCATCAATAACCAGATTGAGCTTATGAAAAGCAAGCCCATCACCAATCGCGCTGCTGAGATCATGAAGAAGCACAGGGATTGGGAACGTTTTCCTGTAGCTCAGGTAAGCAGCCCGGGCGGCGTATTACGTGGCAGCATGAAGGTTGAATCAAAGCGCGAAACAGATATTTTGACCATTACCATGGAATCCACCAGCCAAGCCGAAGCTATGGCTGCAGTAAATGCTCTGGCAGAGGCTATCCAACAGGAGAATACTACTTTTGCCCGCTTGGAGTTCACAACCATCCGTGAGTTTTTGGAGGAGCAACTTGACGCAATATCAAGACGATTGCAGACCTCCGAGAATGACCTTCGGGAGTTTAAGAACGTTAATCAGTTAGTCGAACTCACTTCTGAAACCGAGAAGATGATCGAGCAGGCTGCTGAGATAGACGCCCAGTATGAACAAGCTGTAACAGAAATGGCCGTTAAAGCCAGAACTTTGGAGCTGCTGCGCCGTAATTTGACTACTCAGGATTCCATGCTCGTGAATATTGATAATGTTCTCAGTGCCCCAAACGTGGACCAATTGCGCCGCCAGGTTGTGGATACCCAAGCATTGATCACTCGCTTGATTACCAAGAATGAATATCCCTTGGATCACCCTCAGATAGCTCTTCTAAATGCAGAGCTGGATCGCACCAAAGACGCTCTTGATCTTGAGGTTCGCAGATTGGTCACTCTGCAGGTGCAATCTGATCCTGTGGCTGTCAGAAGTGAACTTTTGGGCAGGATAATTCAATCTGAGATAGAGCTGGAAATGGTTCGCTCCCAGGTAAACGGCCTGGAAGAGACCAAGGAAATGTATGCTCAACGGATGACTGCCCTGCCGAATACGGAGCTGGAGCTGGCCAGACTCACTCGCAACATGATCCTGGATGCCAAGATTCACGGGATGATGATGGAGAAGTATGAGGATGCCAAGATTGCCGAGCAGGCCAAGGTAGGCAACATCCGCATCGTAGACTATGCTGATCTGCCTCAGAGTCCCATCAAACCACGGGTTTCCATGAATATCCTCGTAGGGATCATCTTAGGGCTCGGCTTGGGAATCGGTGCTGCCTTCCTGCTTCATTCTCTGGATACCAAGATCAGAAACATGGAGGACATGGAATCCATTGTGAAGCTTCCCATCGTAGGCACCATTCCGATTATCCAAGAATCTGAAACCCGTATTGATGAATTCAATGAGTTAATCAAACAAGCGGAGGGAGAAAACAAAGAGCGGTTGATCAAATCAATGCACTTTGTGATGATGCAATTGGTTTCTCACTATGCACCCAAATCTCCCATTGCTGAGTCCTATAGAACTCTCAGAACCAATATTTTAGCCAAAAAAACCGGTGGCAGTACTACTATGTTGGTAACATCGTCCGGTCCCAAAGAAGGTAAATCCACCACGATCGTCAACCTTGCCATTACCCTGTCTCAGATGAATGCCAAGGTTATCCTGCTGGATATGGATATGAGACGCCCCATGATCCACAACAAGTTTGGCATCGAAAAGGAAAATGGTGTGAGTGACTATCTGATCGATCCGGAAGTAAGCCTTGATCAGGTTGTCAAGCAATCCGGGATAGCCAATCTGGATCTGGTAACCAGTGGTTTTGTGCCGCCAAACCCGTCTGAGTTAATCGCGTCTGTCAGGACCGATATGTTGATCTCAGAGCTCAAAGAACGTTATGATTACGTGCTTTTCGATACTCCTCCTGTCATTGCTGTGACTGATGCTCTGATTCTAACCAAGAAGGTAGATATGTCCTTTGTAGTTGTTAGAATTGGACAGACTGAGAAGGGTATCATCCGCAGGACCAAGGAGTTGATGGAAAACATCGACGCCAAGATCGACGGCGTGGTCGTAAACGGAATCGAAGTGCAGAAGTACTATAGCAAGCAGAACTACTACTATTATTACTATTATTACTATTACTACTATGGAGAGGAAGCTCCGCAAAAGCAGAAGAAGAATGTTCGCAGCTTCTTACGCAAAAATAAATCTATTTCTTGAGGTTCTCGGTAAGAGACCGGACGGATATCATGAGGTCAATACTGTCATGAGCAGTATTGACCTTTGCGATTCCATCAAATATGCTTTGACAAAAAAGCCTCTTATAAAATTGTGGTCAAACCGAGTAGAATTGGAATCAGACGACAATCTGATCTGTCAAATCGCTTCATATCTTCAATCTGCGTATCAAATCGAGGGTGGTTTGGAGATAGTTTTGGAGAAACGGATTCCCATAGCAGCAGGCTTGGGAGGGGGCAGCAGTAATGCAGCCATTACCCTTCTGGCACTTAACCGGTTGTGGGAACTGGATCTTGGTGATGATGAGCTAAACAGAATTGCAGCCAGATTTGGTTCTGATATTAATTTTTTCCTTGGCGGTGGAACTGCACTAGCCAGAGGAAGAGGCGAATCGATCCTTCCATTGGGAGATATTGAGCTTAGCCATATTCTTCTGGTCAATCCGGGATTGCATATCTCTGCCGCAGAGGCTTACAGGCTGATCGATCACGATTATCCAATCCGAGATTGGAGCCCGGGTGATGAGCTGAGTAAGTGCCATAACAGATTAGAACCCGGAATCAGAAAGGTTTACGGCGTGGTGGATGAAATCCTGAGTTACATGGATTCATTCAATCCCAGGCTGTCGATGATGAGTGGAAGCGGATCAACTTGCTTTGCAATCTTCGAAGGCGATAAACCGCTTGCAAGATGCAAGGCACACTTTGATCAGCGCGGTTACTGGACGCACCAAACAAGAACTTTGACTAGGGAAGAGTACCAAAAGTGTTTTCAAAGCTTAAACTAATAACAGGAAATGCAAACCGGCCATTGGCTGAAGAAGTCGCGCGTTATGCCGGTATCCCTCTTGGGGATATCGACTTATTCAAGTTTTCCAATGACGAGTCATTTGTGAAGATAAATGACAACGTACGCGGTGCGGATGTGTTTATCATCCAGCCCACCTGTTATCCCGTCAATGACAATGTGATGGACCTCCTGATCATGATTGATGCTTTAAAGCGGGCCTCTGCTCAGAGAATTAATTGTGTGATCCCATATTATGCCTATGCCAGATCAGACAAAAAGGATCAGCCCAGAGTGCCGATTACAGCGAAGCTGATGGCCGATCTGATCACCGTGGCCGGGGCAGATCGTGTGATCGCTGTTGATCTGCATGCAGAGCAGATTCAGGGTTTTTTCAATATCCCGGTCGATCATCTGTTCACCACCCCGATCTTCTCAAGGTATTTTAAGAGTATACTTTCATCGGAAGAAGTAGTGGTGGTGTCTCCTGATTCAGGCGGTGCCAATCGTGCCCGGTCTTTGGCCAAGAGGCTAAATTGCAGCCTGGCCATTGGCGATAAAAGACGCAGTGGTAACAACGATCAGACAGAACTTCTCAATATCATCGGTGATGTTGCCGGGAAGACAGCCATACTCTATGATGATATTATCGATACAGGCGGTAGTTTGATCAAGGTTGCCAAAGCTCTGAATGAGCAGGGCGCCAGCAGGATTTACGCTGCATGTTCACATGGTGTCTTATCCGGAACTGCCGTGCAAAATCTGGAAAAATCCCCCATAGAGAAGCTTTTTATCTCGAATTCGATTCCCTTGACCGGATCCAAAAAGAATTGCCAGAAAATCGTACAGCTCTCCATCGCGGAGATGCTTGCAATAGCTATCAAGAAAATACATATAGAAGAATCTATCAGCATATTGTTTAGATAGGCCCGCCCCTGCCCTGGCATCTCGTCACCTTCTCCATCTTCGGCGGGGCCATGA
>JAZHDE010000128.1:0-4812 GCA_036584515.1 Candidatus Cloacimonadota bacterium
CATAAAAGAAATGAACATTCCCACTGAGATCCAGGATCTGCTCTGTCTCAGTTCGATTGAGAAAAAGCTTATCAGAATGAACCAAACGGAAGGTCTCTGCTGCCCGGCTCTGAGCCAGAACAGCAATCACCATCAGCAGCAACAAGCTACCAATCAAATACTTCTTCATCCTGAAAAAGCCCCTCTGCTTCCACGGAACTGAGCTCCGCAAAACTTATAGTTGCATTGGTTCTGAGATTGGTCCCCTTCAGCACGGAACCGTTGCGATTGAGCACCACCCTATCCGGAGCAGTGATTTCATCCACGTTTCTATCCCAGATAATCCTTCTGGTCAGGATGGAGCCATTATTGGAATTCAGCACCACATTCCCGCTGGCAAAAATGAGGTTCCGCGCATCGTCCACTATCGTTGTATCAGCAGTGATGGAAGTTCTGATGTTTCCGGCTATATCATAGGCTTTGATGCTGACCTTCCAGCCATTCAATATCTTTCGGTCGTAGAATCGTTCGATCCTATCGGCTTCCAGAATGTAGTCCACCCTGTCGCCCTCCAGCTCGGTAATGCGCACTTTCCCGCTGGTCTCATCAGGAAGATTGCGATCCATGACCGGCGTTTGCATATCCAGCTTCATCCGTGGTTTACAAGACACACTAAGGAGCAGGATAAACAGCAGACTAAGCTTGGCTAAGACTTTCAAGATAGGCTTCAATTGCCTTGTCATATCTCTTTTGCTGAATCAGTATGTGGCGGATAAACTCTCTCACAGCACCTCTGCCCCCGGAAGCAGCAGTAACGAAATCAGCCAAATTTCTGATCTCCTCCAGGGCATCAGAAGGTGCAGCAGAAAAGGCTGCTTTATTCATGGTGGGGATATCGTTCCAATCATCACCCATATAAGCCACAGCATCCCAACCCAGCCCCAGCTCTTTGAGCAGTTCTTCGGTTTTCTCCAGCTTATTGGCGATACCCTGATAGACATAGTTTATCTTCAGATCCCGGCAACGTCGTGCCAAAAGCTCGGAACTGCGCCCGGTGATCACGGCAGTCTTAATCTCTGTCTGTCTCAGGATCAAAAAACCCATACCGTCATGAGCATCAAAGTTTTTCAGCTCCAGCCCGGTAGAATCGTAGATTATCCTTCCATCTGTCAATACGCCATCGCAATCGAAGATCAGAAGTGATATCCTGTCCCAGCGTACTGCGTTTTTATATGTCCTTTTTATGTTGCTCATCCTTCAATTCCCAAAGCTTGGTGAATTCTGACACAATTGCCCAACAAAGCATCCAGAGCTTCCAGACTAAGCATGCTGGCAGCATCGGATAAGGCCTCCATGGGATTGGGGTGCACCTCCAGAAACAGTCCCTTCACTTTACCAGTGGCAATTGCGGCAGCAGCCATCATGGCAGCATATTCCGGGGTTCCACCGGAACTTCGGTTGATGGAGGGCTTTTGCATACTGTGAGTTACATCATAAACGATCGGATAACGAGATGCACTCATTATGGCAAAGCTGCGAAAATCCACCACCAGATTATGATAGCCAAAGGAAGTTCCCCGCTCCGTCAGGATAATCTGATAGTTATTCTTCACGGTTACTTTCTCTGTGGCCGAAACCATGTCTTCAGGAGCCATAAACTGACCCTTCTTGATATTCACGATCCTCCCGGTAGATGCTGCAGTATGAATTAGTTCCGTCTGCCGGGATAAGAAGGCAGGAATCTGGATCAGATCGCAAACTTCCGCCACGGCTTTCACTTCATGACACTCGTGCACATCTGTTATTACCGGAAAGCCATACTCAGCTTTTAATCTTTGCAGTTCTCTCAAGCCGGCATCCAAGCCGGGGCCACTATAGGAGGTTTCAGATGTCCTGTTTGCCTTTTTATAAGAAGCCTTGAAAACCAGAGGCAGCGAATACTTACCGGCCAGACACACCAAAGTTTCGGCAATCTGAGCCATGATTGCTCTATCTTCAATGACGCAGGGACCCGATATCAGGAAAAAGGGCTCTGCGTGCAGTAATTCTTCATACAACATCCGCTTATCCTCACAATTATTAGTGGGATGATCTAGAGTGATAGCTGCTTGGGAGTCTCCCACTTAAAGAGCTGATCTTCTCTGCCAAAATGACCGTAAGCGGCCGTGGCCCGGAAAATCGGCTTGCTAAGCTCCAAGTACTCAATGATTCCCTTTACTGTCAAGTCAAATTCCCGGTTGAGCAGCTCCACCAGCTTCCAATCCGGAGCAGCACCCGTGTTGAAGGTATCCACCATCAGAGACACAGGCTTCTTTTCGCCAATGATATAGGCAATCTGAATCAGGCATTCTTTGGCCAGGCCGCTGGCTATAAGAGATTTTGCCATGTGTCGTGCCATATAGGCTGCACTGCGATCAACCTTGGTGGAATCTTTCCCGGAGAAAGCTCCTCCGCCATGCTGAGCCCAGCCACCGTAGGTATCCACTATAATCTTACGTCCCGTCAAGCCTGTATCTGCAGCCGGGCCGCCCTCTTCCCACATTCCTGAAGGGTTCATCTTGAACTCACACTTATCGATCTCGAACTCATGAATGCTCTCAGCCTCGATTCTTTGGATCACAGGCTTGGCGACCAGATCAATGATATCATGTTTCATGCGGTCAAAATCCGCCTGATTGAGCTTTAGATGATTGGTGGATATTACCAGAGTATCAAGAGCAACAGGTACTCTATCACGATAGCGGAAGCTTACCTGACTCTTGGCATCCGGCAGAAGATATGGCATGGCACCGCTCTTGCGCTGTTTACTCAGTTCCTGCAGCAGCAGATTTGCAGTCTGAATAGGCAAGGGCATCATCTGCTTAGTCTGATCGCAGGCGTAGCCAAACATCAGACCCTGATCTCCGGCATTGCCTTCCCAAGCATTGCTGCGCAGCTCGCCGGATTGACCATGCAGATAGTTTTCTATGGTGCAGTTATAGTCAAAACCTTTATCGTTGCGCGTATAACCAATCTCGCGGATCACATCTTTGATCAGAGCGCTGGAATCGAGCTCTTTGGAGGAGGTAATCTCTCCACAGAGTATTACCCGGTCTTTGGTAACCATGGATTCGCAGGCCACTCTGGACTGGGGATCCGATTTGAGGTAGGCATCCAAAACGGCATCGGAGATCTGATCGCAGACCTTATCGGGATGCCCTTCTGAAACGGATTCAGAGCTGAATACAAATTCACTCTTGCGGTTGCTCAGGTCAGCATGTAGTGCTGTCATAGCATACTCCTTAATTCTTTCATTAATTCAAAACAAATAAAAAAGCCGGCGCTAAAGCCGGCTCATAAAGAGTAATCCGCGCTTTAGCACATTTGTAGGGCGGAGCAAAGGGGAAATTACCGCCATTATCTATATAACTGCGCCTGCAAGCAGGAACAGCGAATGAGCATGGTACATCTCCGGGGATTCGAACCCCGGACCCACTGATTAAGAGTCAGTTGCTCTACCAACTGAGCTAGAGATGCACGTTGTTTCGTGTCATCCTTTTTAGGTGTCTTATATTGTCAAGCTTCTTTTCTGACCTGCATGTGCCAAGACCTGAAGCAGTCTGAAGTCCAAAGCTCGCGGCTCCCTTTTACAAACAGCTGTTTTGCAAACCTCTAAGTCCGGCCCAAACAGCAGCGTAAAGCTCAGCTAGGATGAGTCAATTATATTTAGACAAAGATCAGATTATTTTCTTGACATAATAAGATAGTATCTTTCACTTGGCAAAGTGATCAGGACTTGCCTGAAACGGTGTACTAAAAGCCATTAATCAACAACTTCAGGTTTGTCCGGGGAGGAATCATGATGAAGAAAGTTTGGATGCTAAGCTTAGGATTGGCAACCATAATTGGTTTGAGCGGGATACTGACCGATACAAAGGCTTTACCGGGATACAACCAAGACTCCATTACCAAGACCAGAACCGATCAGTTAAGGAGCTACCAGGACTTCAGTATCAGTCAAAACCCTATTCCAATCTTAAGAACATATTATGATTATATGATTGGTGGTTATAATGGGAACCCTCTCCAGCTTATCCCTAGTCCCAATGGAACTTCATACATGATGACCTACCACGGTTCCAGGGCAGCGACATCCAGCAGAAGAGTATTCTACGCACATATTGAAAACGGCAGTCTGATAAGCAGCAATACGATCACCGAAAGCATCAATCCCGTGGGTTATCCCAGCCTAGTTGTTGATCCGGTTTTAGGGATTCCGCTATACACTTTTCATGGAAACTACGACGCAGATACCCCCATGGAAGTCAAGTTTGTCTCAGATGCCTTTCTTGGTGGCATAGCAGGTCTGTTCAACGAGCAATTGTTAGTAGATAACCCCCTCACTATCGTTAGCGGATCGACCACGACAACAGATAATACATTTCTGTGGCCGATAGTCACTACCGGTCCTTCACCCATAGCAGGTCATCGCAGAGTCTATGTGCTCTGTACCAATGCCACAGGGCATAGCTCCTCCTCTCCTGGAAATCCACTCATAGCCAGAGCAGATTTTGATGCAAGTGATATTGCAGCGGGAACCCATCTGGTTTGGAGCTATACCACAGTACCGGAACTGAATGCCTGGAACATCGATCCTACTACACAAAGACGAACTCAACTTACAATCCTTGCAGATGCTGCAGGAAACGTATACTTATGCGGATATCATGAAACCACTTACGGCGATAATCAGATCCCTGAGATTGACATCATAAAAAGCGGAAATTATGGAACCGAAACCTGGACTAGGAGCAGCTTCCCAACCACCGTAAGCTCCTGGAATCCCCCTGCCGC
>JAZHDE010000129.1:0-4743 GCA_036584515.1 Candidatus Cloacimonadota bacterium
CTCATAGACATCCATGTGATTGCTGCCACAAAAAAGAATATCTGGATCACCATCATTGTCGTAATCGCTCCACGATGCAGTTCCATAGCTTATGGGGCAAAGATTTGCTTCAATATCCGTGAATGTCCCATCTCTGTTGTTACGGTATATAACACTGTGATCACCCTCGGCATTGACTCCTGCCAACAAAAGATCAAGCCATCCATCAAGGTTATAGTCTGCCCATTCAACTGAGGAATAATCCACTCCCATGAACCCGCAATCGATTGATTGAAAGCTTCCGTTTCCCAAGTTTCGATATAGTCTGGTTACAGAGCTTTCACCGCTTGTAGCGCCGGATACTATTAGATCAGGATGGCCATCATTGTTGTAGTCGCCCCAATCAACAGAACCCCTGAAAACGCCAAGGAATGGAATGTTCATCTGTGAGAATCCGCTATTTCCGTTGTTTTGATAAAGCTTTGTCACTCCTGTCCCTGAAGAGCTGGTTGAACCTGTTAATATGCAATCCAAATCCCCATCTGAATCATAGTCCGCAAACTCAACGGCTGGACCAAAAACGCCACTGAAACTGTAGTTTTGCTGAGTAAATTGAGCGGATAAAACCCCTGCCAGCATACTAAAGACTGTCAGTATCGTTACTTTGAATAAATCTCGCATCGGCACACCTCCTACTTAATAATGTATAAAGAACATGTTCTTACGTCAGGTGATACATTGTCAAGCTATTTGTTTCTTATTATGTTATATACTTTGCAGAAACATCCAAAACCCTACTGGCTGATGCTTCTACTAGAGAAATAGACTTGTGGCGCTGTGAGAAGCGCCACAAGTATCAATAAACTTTTACCACATGGACAGGGGACTCACGTCTCCGTGATACTCTACATAACTCCTGATGGCATCGAGAAGTTCTTCTGCTGTGTCGTAGTTCTCATCAGCATCTTCAAACTGGTTCCGAATCTCATAGATGGGCATTTCCACCACAAAATCCTGATACTCAGTAGTCCAGGCAGCAGCCACAGAATCGATCCTATTGACCCAGGAATTGGAGGAACTGAAGTCTTCCCAGCCTTCTCTGGCATAGAGGATCATCATGCAACATACCGCCACGTATTCATAGGCACTGCTTTCATCTTCCAGGTAGCCATCTCCCATCAGCACAGTATCGTCTTCATGCTCCGTAATCTCGCTTTGAGAATAGATATTCCTGAGCTCATCATCCAGATCTGTAGCCAGCAGCAGGGTGCCAAGCAGCAAAAGAAGCATCACGAGTAAGCTTTTTCTCATTTTCATCTCCCATTGGGCGTAATATTGAGTGATAATCTCAGTTCTCAGTTTTCTGGCAAGCAGTTTGTTACGTTCTGATATACGAGGTTGTGGAAATGTTTCCTCAGATTGGCGGAGATAAAAAACCCTCCCGAAATGGGAGGGTGCATAACTGGTTCTTATTCTCTTGATCAATAGTAGCCGCTGCTCATCCCGGAAGCTATCATGCCGGCAAAGGCCACGTAGTAAAGAATTGAGAAAGCAATGGATACTCCAAAGCCAATCAGCGCCCACTTTCCGGCTTCCTTGGCCTTCATGGGCATGGTGGAATTCCAGACCAGGTAGAGGATCAATCCCACAATGGGAAAGAGGAAACACAAGCCACCCATCAGGCAGCCCAGCTTCCCATCCATGGCAGATCCACCCATGGTAGGACCGGTCTTGGTGGGAACACCGCAATGAATACAAACAACGGCATTGTCATCAATTTGTTTGCCACAGTTGTTGCAGAACATACTAAATCTCCTTATCTTAGTTGTTTGGTACTTTGGTTCCGGGCTTGAAGCTTGATAAGCTCAGAACGGCGGATACAAATCTGGATATCTTCTTCGTGATCAGATATGCCAGAATCGGTGCTACAATAATAATGAAAGGATTGAACTGAATAGCTTGGTGTAAGTCGCCATGCAGCAGGACAGAAAAGGCGCGGGTCATACCACAACCGGGGCAGGCTCGGTGCGTTATGCTTTTAATGAGACAGATATCCCGCCCAAATCCTATCTCTGCAGGCGGCACCACAGCCAGATACAGCAAAGAGGCTGCCGCCAACAACAGAATTACAAGATCGGGAAGCAGTCTATTGATTTTTGTAGAGAGGATAGCCTTGGGCATCAAGATAACTACCGGTAACTATCGAGATCAGATCAATAATCCACCAGATACCGCAACCACCTCCGGTGAAGAGCTGGATCAAACCAATGCCTGTGTGTCCGGTGTAGAAGCGGTGAACACCCATACCACCTAGGAAGATGCACAGAAGAAGAGTGGTTAACCATTCCTTTTGGTTCGGCGCTATGGTTTTGGGCCCGGCAGTACCACCGCCCAGAGCAACTCCACAACTGGTGCAGACCACAGCCTGCTCCCCAGCCAAGCTGCCACAATTTGCACAATACTTACGTTGAGCTCTGGGATTGGCACCACAATTCAAACAAGCAACGGCATTGGCATCCACCTGATTACCGCAATTGGTACAATACATATAGTCTCCTTCTTTGAGGCCCTACCATCCCCAAAAGGACAGTTTTAGGCTCTTTTTTTCCTTTTGATAGGATATTTATATCCTTGTCTTGTTGTCA
Organism: Candidatus Cloacimonadota bacterium; assembly: GCA_036584515.1. Taxonomy (GTDB): domain Bacteria; phylum Cloacimonadota; class Cloacimonadia; order Cloacimonadales; family Cloacimonadaceae; genus PHBP01. The sequence continues at coordinate 2,625 of JAZHDE010000129.1, forward strand.
AGAACAAATTAATCTAACCTGTTAAGCTTGAGCAAAGTGCCTGATCCATTGAGAGATGCTATTGCCTGATCAGAGTGAGCTTCCGGCTGAAGACAGTTCTATCCACAAGCTCCAGATTAGCAAAGTAGATACAGCTTGTGCATTCTTTGGGCCGATCGTCTCGACCATCTCAAACAGCAAGCTGTTCATCGATCACTCCGGATCAAGCTCAATCCTTCGGATTATCTGTCCTCAGATGTTATAGGACGGTTCATAGATATAACTTGACTTGATTCGCCAAAATGAGAACAATGAGATCAATAGACAAACAAGGCGTAGAATATGAGCACTGAAGGTTATCAAGTGCTCTCAAACAACCGGGAGAAACTATGGATCTTACACATAAAAATGAGTTTAACTTGATCAACCCAAGGAATAGCAAATGAAAACTATCATAATGACAGTAACATTGTTACTCCTTGTTACGTCCATATATCCGGTTCTATCGCATAGCCTGTTAGGAGCGTTGGAGTTTGGCAATATCCCTCTTGATTGGGTCTTCGCATTACCCGATGGTAAGTATGTATCCTTTCTGGGGCCATACTCCAGGGTCTTCAGTCTTGATGGCACAAGCATAGCTATCGAAGAAACTATCCCTACCACGAACAGGTACTATACGGCTATTACGGATGGGCAGGGGAATTTCTTTGTTATGACAGAGTTTTGTACACTGGATATCTACACATACAGTCCTGAGAACGGACTTCTTCTGAGAAGCAGCACAGATCTCTCAATACCAGAATTGGATATGACTTTCGTCTCAGCAGAAAGGTATCAATCTGTAGCTGATGGTTTCTATCTCTACGAATCTGGCGGATACAACTATAGCGGTGAATATATAGGGTATAGTACCATAATTGATGTTCATAATCCCGCTGCTCCGGCAATCCTGCAAAGAGAACAAATAGATTGGAACAGCCGTATCCTGGGGTTTTGTAAGATCAACAACCGCTATTACTACACAAAATCGACCGGAGACTTGTTTGTATCCGATACTCCCTCAATGAATCCTGTTAGTGTCCAGATTGACGGATTTGAGAACTATACAGTGCTCTATACCAAGCCAATTGGGAATCTGATTTATGCCGTGGCAAGCGATGAAACAGGCCAGAAGAGGATTATCCGGATAGCTGTGCCTGAAGAGGGCTCTCCAAGCTTCTCCGTGGTTGCCTCTCCACAGATAGTTGATAAGTTTGAGTTAACCGACATCATAGATGATAGAATCTACCTGACCGGAATCAGAAGCTCGGAGCTCTGGTCTGTGCAGTCCTACGCCTATTCCGATAGTAGTGCCTGGACACCCCTATCCAGTGTGCCCTATTACGAAGGACGGTACAGGCTGTTTCCCCGTGAGAATGGCTTTATCGCAACCGGATACCATCAATCCCTGGTACTGCATAGTGATTTGAGCGTGATTGATGCCTTCAATCACGCCTCCCAGTATCTTGTGCAGGATATCGTTATGGATCGCTATCTTGTATTGGCAGAGGTGTGGTCACCAAGCTTGTATAGTCATACAAGATCTCGTATATATGATCTTCAGGAAGAAGAGATGCTGGATTTCCTAGGCGATGCATTGTATGATAATAGTGTCCAGTGCTACGGGGAAGACAAACTGGGCTTCCGGGGTCAGATCTATAAGATAGTCCAATTGGGGGATGATGGAATAGAGCAGACCTGGTTTATCCCAGAGCCTTACAATGTTGTGGATGAACACGTGAAAGGTAATACTGTAGTATTTTCTGGGTATGTTAATAATAACTGGCTTGCCTCTATCTATCATCTTAGCCCTAGCGGGGCTCAGCTCTGCTCCGAGACCATTCTTCCCCACTCGGCATCCATGGTCTGCGTGTATGATGATACCCACATAATACTCATCCAGTTTAGTGAGCAATCGGAATACTTATATTTCTATAGAATTGAAGCAGATTATTCCCTGGTGCCGGTGGCAAATTTTCAATCCGTAATAGGGAACCTCTTTGTTATCGATGACAAGATCATCCAGAACTGTGACGGCGGGGCTGTAGCTGAATGAGGTTGTATTGGATGTACTCAGGGAGCTTGATCTCTATGAGTATCG
>JAZHDE010000130.1:0-4740 GCA_036584515.1 Candidatus Cloacimonadota bacterium
ATGTCCCAGCATCACATCGCTCACGGGGAGTTTGTAGCCGATAAAGAGGAAAACCTGGGAGGCTTTGATCTTCTTGGCCTGGCGAAATCCAGTGGCCATGAGGTTGCGGAGCTTGTTGGCGTTGAGCTCGCTCTCTTCACCGGTTCCCAAAAGGATGATCTTGCTGTTGTGACCGGAACACTGGTGATGGAAGCTTTTCATGCTGCCATAAGCCCAGTCGTATTCTTCTGTGCGGACATAGTTATCAATGGAATCCACGATGGATGCCGGCAGGTATCCAATCTCGGCAATCTTGGCACCCGGTTGGTGCAGAACTATGATGCAGTCCATGCGGTCCGGTATTTTGCGGGTTACGTCGATTTTCATGTTTACTCCTATTCTATTTTCTATTGTTTTAAAAATCTTCGGTTAAACTGAGGTAATAGGACGGCTTGGAGATCTTGGAAAGGTCTGTGAGCCAGGTAACGTCAAACTTGAGCACAAAATAGCCCAGATTGAGCCGGGGACCGAAGCCGTAGCCCAGCTTGAGATCTTCCAGCCTGCGGTTGCGCATACCCCGGAAGCTGCTGTTGTCGTCCCAAACTCCTCCCAGATCTGTGAAGAAAGCTCCTCTGAGCCCGCCCAGGGTGAGGGGCAGGGGGAAGGCCATGGTAAGGTTGTCGAAGAAGGGGAAGCGCAATTCGCTGCTGAGCAACACTTTCTTCTCCCCGGAGAGATCGCCGTCGTAGGCACGTACTCCGTAGTATCCACCCAGATCAAATCTCTGAGGATTGCCTCCGGTGCTGAGCCCGGCTATCAGACGGTTTGCCCAGGCATAGCGTCGATTGAAGAGATTATAGCTGCGCAAATCCAGATAGTTCGTGAGAAAATCCATATTCTCACCGGCAAAGCTCTTGCGTAGGTTATAATAACCACGCCAGCCCACCATGGGTCCGGTGGAGCCATAGATAGTATTGTCGTGAACAATGCTCAGGCCCGGAGAATAGGTGAGGCTGCTGATCGGTTCCCAGGGATTGTTCAAGGGATAAGTATCATTTATCCATTCGCCTTCCGACCAGGTGCTGTCCCATTGCCAGGAATCCTGGTGGTATTCCCACTGGTAGAGCCTTTGCTCCAGGTCTATGCGCCAGAAGCGGTTGAAGGGATAGCGCACCAGCAGATAAAGACCTGTTTCTCTTTGTCTGGTGCGGAAGTAATCCGGCTCTGGATTGGCATTAAAGTTGCGGTAATAGTTCTGATCAAAGAGGTTGTAGATGCCCACTCCGTAATCGGCGCGTTTCTTGAGATACAAATACGTAAGCAAGATATTGGAATTCTCTATCTTGCCGGAGATTCCCAGGTTCAGACCGATCCCATGATCTCCCATCAGATCGCTGAAACCCAGCTCCAGATTACCATAGGCTCCGGCCCCGGAACCATAGGCAAAGCCTCCCCAGAGGCTGTCCAGATGGAATTTGGTGCGGTAGGGCTTGGGACTGGGGATCTTTTCTCCGGGAGTGGTGGGACGGCGATCCCATTCGTAGTCAATAACCGCTTGCAGAGAGTCTTCCGGGGGGTATTCCAGCTCGCCGAAGAAAGGACGGCGCAGATCTCGCACCTGGCTGGGTTTGGGACGCGGGATCACTTGACGCTCCCGGCGACCGTAGTTATCCAAGCTCTGCCAGGGAATGGCTGCAAAGAGGTTCTCGCTGGAGGTCACCGGCAAGGCAGGCCGATAGCTTTCGTAGCTGAGCTCAGCCAGAGGATTCTGCCCGCTGAAGATGTTCCAGGCACCCTTGAAATAGATGGAAAGCACCATGCTTCCATTTGGCTCAGAGATATCGGCACTGTCGATTCCTGCCAGAGTGGAGCTTAACTGTGCCCGGCTTGAGTTTTGGACGTCTATGGCATGCAGATTGCTGATGCCATCCTCATCGGAGATGAAGATGATCTTGTTTCCAGTGGCATCCCAGAAGGGTTTGATGCTGTTATTGTTCTCAAAAGTATGCTGTCTGATCTCCCGGCTCTGCAGTTCGATACTAAAGATGTTTTTCACCAAGTGACCGAAATAGCCTTCCTGGGGAAGATCGGCAGGACGTTCCGAAGTGTATGCCAGCTTCGTGCCATCGGGAGAAAAGCGAGGCTGCAGATCGTTGAAATGATCGTTGGTGAGCCTTGTGGTGAAGCCTGTTTCCAGCTCGTATATAAAGAGATCCGTCTGCAGACCTGCCTGTCCTGCCAGAGCTATCCTGCTGCCATCGGGAGAGATATCCACTTCGTAGATGGCAGAAAGCTGAGGAATGCTGATAGAGCGCACTATCCTTTCTTGATCCACATCGGCAATATGGATGCGGTCTCCATCGGCAGTCTTGGCCACAAAGGCTATCCTGCGGTTGTCCGGAAACCAGCTCAGATTGGAACGAAAGTAATAAAACTCCTCCATGGCTCCGGTGGCTTCTCCGGTGATGATCTTACGGGGAGCGGCAAAGCCTTGGGAACCTGCCAGCCACACCGAATAACGAGCTCCCTGATTGGAGAAGTAAACGTAGCGGGAACCATCCGGACTGTAACGCGGAGCCTGATTGAAATAGGAGCCGTCCTCGCTATCATCCGTCCTCTGTTCATAAAGCTCCGAGGGAATGCCATAGCTATTGACCACCGGGAAATAGTCCCTCTTAAGCTGATATTTCCAGCGGGATTCGAGCTCCTCAAACTCCATGCCAAAGACTGTCGTGGAGGCTTGATCCAGATCTCCCAGGGAACGGGTGGAGTAGAAGAACTCACTCACCTTGTCCGAGCCATAAGTTTTTCCCAGATAGGTCAGAAAGGATTCTCCCAACCGATAGGCCAGATAGCCGTAGATATTCTCCAGTCCGGGGAGATTGTCGTTCACCACCATATCCAGGATGAACATATTATTGTAATTATCCTCTCCCCCGATGGATAGATACTCCGGTAAACCCTCTGAGAACCAGAAGGGGAAGGAGGTGGGTCTCAGAGAACGAAAAGTGCTGGCAAGACGATTGTCCAAAGCATTCAGATAGGCATGAGTAAGCTCGTGAGTGAGCAATTCCTCCAGCTCTGCATAACTGCCTTCAAAAGGCACCACCACACGATTCTTGAGGCTTTCGGTGAAGCCTCCCACCCCCTCAGAAAGCAGAGGATAGATGACATTGGTGGTCTGAAACTCGTTCTTGGATTTGTAGAAGATCACCGGTATCCGGGACGTGATGGGATACTTGAGCACGTTTTTGATGTAGTAATAACGATCTTCCGCCATCAGAGCAGCCAAGCGTCCAAACTCCGGCTGATCGGAAGGATAGTAGATATCGAAGTGCATGGTCTCGATATAAGCCCAGTCGGTTTGCTGGCTATTGACCTTATTCTGTCCGAAGCTATAGCCCTGCAGCACGCAGAGGCTGATTAGCAGAGCAAGTAGCAGATGTATTTTTTTCATATCATTTCCTAAAAGAGGCTGAACTTGATGTATTTGCGAGGATTGGCCTGCACGTCTGCGATCAAAGCATCCAGGCGTTCGATGGATTCCAACATCCGCCTGTAAAGCTGTTCATCGTTGATCAAACGTGCCGCTGTTCCACTGCCGGTTTGCAGGGAAGAAAGAGTCTGAGAAAGCCTGCCGGAGAGTTCCTGCAAGCTATCCAGAGTGGTATTGACATTGCCCATTGTGACTGGTGTTTCTGCCACGATACCCCTGAGCCCGCCTTCGTTATCGGCCACCACCCGGTTGATGTTCCCGGTGAGGAGATCCACCTTATCCAAGGTAGCACTGAGTTCGGTTTTGACTTCGGCGGCCATGCCATCCAGACCGCTCACGGCCTGATTGGTGCGATCCAGCAAGATGCCGCTTTTATCCAACACTCCACCCTCAGAACGCAGATCAGCCAGCAGCCCGCTCAGTTCATCCACCGCAGTGGAAGCCTTGAGCAGCACCGTCATAATCCCGGCAGGGCTTTCGCCGGCTTGCATGGCATCCAGAGCCAGGAGTCCCGGCCCGGAACCTTGGATGATATTGAGATTTTTGCCCCCCATAAGAGAGCTGTCGCTCACATAGAAGCGAGCCCCTTCCTTGAGCTTGATCTCTTTGGAGATAAGCCCGCTAACCAGGATCTGATCGCCAGACATGGCAATCTTGCGCACTCTTCCGGCTTCCATGCCGCGAAACATGATCTTATCGCCCACTTCCAGACCCATAACGTCCTCAAACTTTACCAAAAGCGGGCGCTGTTTATTCAGGCTCATCCTGCCGGTCAGCCAAAGATAACTGGCGATCAGGACAATGAAAACCACTAGGCTGTAGATTCCAACCTTGAGATATGTCTTGTAGAGATGTGGATAAAACTTACTCATCTTCTTCCTACGTCTTTAGCTGTTTCTTTTCCGCAGCAGGGAAAAGGATGTTATTCAGGATCAGGCGATAGCCGGGGGAGTTCTTGTGCAGCTCCAGAATGGTCTCCGGATCCCCTACCCGATGTTGATAATCTTCCGGATCGTGACCTCCGTAAAAGGTGAAAGTTCCTCTACCCAGATTGCCGTGCAAATACTTCACCTCGTTCTGATCCGGCACTTCACCCAAAAGAATCACACTTGGTTTGATCTTATCTTTGAAAAAAGCTGTGGTCTGCCCCATAAAACCATTGATTACATTGGTATGACACTGGGTCAGCATAGTGGGGACGGGATCGTATTTGGCAGAGAAATCAAAGAGCTGAAAATAATCTGCCTCTGCGCCTCTGAGCCGGG
>JAZHDE010000131.1:0-4724 GCA_036584515.1 Candidatus Cloacimonadota bacterium
CAGCTTGATCTTATCGCCCCAATCGGCCACAATCATATCGTAAGCAGGGCTTTTGAGCACCTTTTCTTCTGCATCCAGGATGCCGCGGATAGTCTCTCTCACCTGATTCAAATCCTTGCCAGGGTCTATCATGAATGGGATCTCCAGGCGGCGTGAGCCCAAGACAGTGTAGTTCGTGATAATATCCCCGGTGATTTTACCATTGGGGATGATAACTTTCTTATTCTCACCGGTTTGGATGATGGTGGAAAAGATCTGCATATCCAAAACTGTGCCGCTCACAGCTCCAATCTGCACACCATCGCCCACTCCAAAAGGACGGAAGATGATCAGCAGGACGCCAGAGGCAAGATGACCCAGGGTTCCCTGCAGAGCCAGGCCGACAGCCAGGCCGGCAGCTCCAAAGATAGCCAGAAAACTGGTGGTTTCGATGCCCAGCTTGCTGATCACAGCGATGACCACAAAGACCATCACGATTGCATTTACAGCTCCCGAGAGAAATTTCGCCAGGGTCTCACCTTTGCCGGATTTGCTGATGCCTTTATACACAGCTTTACTAAAAATCTTGGCAAGGTAGGATCCAAAAATGAGGATGAGTATAGCACCGACTACTTTCAGGCCATACATGGATAAAAACTCTGTTATCTTTGCGACAATTGGAGGATTCTGTGCTGCCACTAATAAACTGGTTTGAAACATACTAAACTCCTTCTAATGTTACCGTTTGGCGATATAATAGCGGTTTCCCACAAGTTTCCAAATAGTTTTCCTGTTTGATTGCGATTTATTGAAGAATTAGAATGATTATGAAACTGTCTATCTGACTGAATGCACAGCTCGTTCTGTGAAGTCATTCCTTGCACAAGAATAAAAAAACCCCGGAGCCGAGGAGCATCCGGGGAAGGGGATTGAGGAACTAAGATCTTCTGCGGCGTCTGAGCTCCAGCCGGATTCTATCCTGTCCGGGTCTCAGAATGGTTTCAGCAGGGCGATAGCCGCGTTTTTCTGCCCTGATCGTGATCCTTTGGTTGGGGCGGATCACTCTTTTGAGATCTATACTAAGCGGAGAGGTACCTACGTATTGATCATTCACGTAAATCTCTGCACCGCGGGGTTCTGTGATGATCCGAACTTGACGATCGTTTTGCTGGGAATAACCGGGATGATGCCCCCCTCCGGGATGACCTCCCCCGTGGTTTCCCCCGTGACCGGGATTATGGGCTGGCAAGCGTTCCAGCCGGTAATTGAAAACTGTGGGATGGCGCAGGGCATCGGCTTGATGAGCGCGGGTGAAGGGGACAAAAATCGTTTGCTGCAGAGGACGGAATCCGTCTTTGCGGATCACCAGATTGAAGGCCCTTCCCGGGGTGCCGTAGTAATAGGTCATAAACTGATCCATCATGACCGGGATGGCTTGGGTGGGGGTTCTGCCAATAAATTGATTTGATGCTGTAATGATCACATCGGCACCTTGAGGAGAAGTCTCTATTTTGAACGCCCCGAACATGTTCTGAGCATTCAACATTCCGGCCCAGAGGGCCACGAAAGCGAGGGCAAGATATCGAACTTTCATTTTAGCCTCCATGACTATCTTGATATGACCTAATTACTCCCCGGACTCCATTATCCTGCAGAGCATTTTTTCACTTGGAGCGTGCCTCGTCTCCGTAGATGATAAGAGTGCCTTGCCACTCATTCCTTCCTTCTTCCTCGCGGAGTCTTCGCCGTGTCTTCGCCCAGTCTTCCCGAGCACTTTGCTCCGGAAGAGTCCTGCAAGACTCGGCGAAGACTCCGGGAGAAACAGGGGAGTGACCAGTAACGTGTAACAAGTAACAAGAGCTTCGCCGCTTCACCTTTTTGGTCTGCCAAACTCCGATTTGGCAGAAACGTTTGGAAGTGATAAGAGAACAGAGCTGCGCTGCTCCGACTCTTTGGATCTCAAACAGCAGCCCGCCTGCCGAGATTCCTTCCCAGTAGTCTCTCCAGGCTAGCCAGCCAATCCGATGATTCTTAACTACTTCATCAACATGATGCGCTCTGTGAAGCAGCGCGAACCCAGCCTCAATCTGACCAGATAGATTCCCGAGCCACAGGAGACGCCGTTGTCGGCCGATCCATCCCAGAGGCTCTTATACGTGCCCGCTTCCAAAAATCCATTCACCAGACCGCAGACCTTTTGCCCTCTTAAGTTATATATCTCCAGTTCAACTCTGCCTGCCTGGCTCAATCCGTAACTTATATAGGCTGTGGGATTAAAAGGATTGGGGTAGATCTTGCCGATGCCATTGTAGAGTATTGAAGGAGGATTCTGGCCTTCGACCACTGAGTTGTAATCCAGGGGGATCGGACCATGATAGGCTGTGGATCCATCGAATTCCGAGATCTCCAGCCAATAGTAATATCTGCCATCCTGGTAGATCTCATCGTCTATGAATACATAGGATTGTGTGGCGGAAGTATTACTGGCACTGATCATTTCTGAGATCTGTGAAGCATTTGAGAGCTCAGGATTCTGTCCACGATGGATTTTGAAGCCCACCACACCCGTCTCGGATTCCGTGATCCAACTAATGGATACCAAGTTTCCCAGAGTGACTGCGGCCGTGAAAGAGGAAAGCTCGACCGGCAGGGTTTGATCCAGGCTGCCAGACGCAGTTACGGGAGAGTAGCGGGTGGCATTATCATCCATGAACTGCTGAAGTTCCATAACTTTATCCATAAAGGCAATCTCGGAGCTTGCGGAGGAATTCTGAATCTTTAGCCTGATCCTCATTAGTTGAACCGCGCTGGGACCAATGGGATAGCCAAATCCCGCCGAAAACATATATTCAAAAGTGAGGCTCAGAGTGCTGGGGCCATTGTCGTTCACAATCAGGTTGTAGAAGGAGGGGTAGGGAGGATTGTCTGCCAGAACAGTTCCCCGAATCACTTCCACATTTCCCGAGCCACTCACGTTTGTCCCAAATGCTTCCGGATTGTAGGAGATAAGCGCAATACCGGTGCCCAGTCTGGAGCCGGAACTCTCTGCGCTGAGCATGAGATCAAATTCGTAAACCAATTCTCCATCAACAGAGCTTATAGTGGCATCGTCGAAGCTGAAATCCAACCCCAAGGCCAATAGCAGGCAGGGAGCGAGCAGAACTGCACAGATAATGAAATTTTTCATATCTTCCTCTATCACAGCCCGGGCCGGAGCTATCCAGCCCGGGAGGATGAATCCTTATTTGCTGAGCACCGCTTTACGCGTGTATTGCTGCAGCCCCAAATCCAGCCGGATCAGATACATTCCGCTTCCCAAGCCGGTTCCATTCTGATCGGTGCCATTCCATTCTATCCGATGCGCACCCGCAGCCTGACGTCCGCAATCTATCCGATTCACCAGTTGTCCCCGAACGTTGTAGATATCCAGCTTGACGTTCTGTTCTGTATCCAGAGCATAGAATATCGTGGTGCTGGGGTTAAAGGGATTGGGATAGATAGAATTGAGTCCCTGTTCATAGACCACAGGCGGAGTGTGGGGTTCGAGAGGGCTGTAGGTTAAGATGGCCGGGCCGTGGTATTCGTTGCTACCATTCAGATCCAGGCTTTGCAACCAGTAGTAATAGGTTCCGGCTTCTTCCAGCTCTGTGTCATAGAATACATAGGCCTGAGTCTGGGAGCTATTGGTAGCATCCACAAAGGTATCCAGCATGATCGCAGATTCCAGCTCGGGCTGGGCAGAACGGAAGATTCTGTAACCTGAAAGATTGGTTTCCGATTGGCTGATCCAATAGAGCATGACGCTATTGCCGGTGCTGATGCTGGCCGTGAAAGAGGAAAGCTCCACGGGGAGAGTGGATGAGATGGGTCCGCCCAGAACGAACTCGCTGAAGCTGGTGACGGAGACCCTGAGATAGGGAGGGTCCCAAACGGTGTTACATGCTTCGAAGCTGGGTGTGCCGTGGATGGATCTCTTATACACCAAAACATCAGTGTAGTCTATGAATCCAGTAAGGCCGGTGGTATCAATCTCAAATACTACCGGGTGCGCCTCGTCGGCAGTAAAGCCAACAGTTCCGGGATCAATGTACCAATGATATTGGCTATAAACAGCGGGTGCCGTTCCAATAAAGCCCACTCCGATGGGAGGGGTGGGAATGTAGATCACACGGATATCGCCGCCAGTGGTGACAACATTTGGTACCCATGTGTTGAATGGAACACCGTAGTATCTTGCACCCAGAGCAGTGATTGAGAGGTTTGCACCTTCGTACGTCATTGGAATTGGGGCATAGTCATTGTCGGCAATCGGTATGGAAGCATCCGAACTGGGGGTGGTGTAGCTGATTCTATCTATGAAGGCAGTTCCAAGTCCCTCATAATGAGTCGCAACAGGAACGTCAAAGTAAACAGACATATCCGGGTAACTATACTCTGTATTGGTTGCTTGTACCCACATTTTAAAGATTATAAATTCGCCAATTCTGGCACTACCGGGTACATCTCCCCCCTCTGTGGAAGCATTCACGATGAGTGGGATGTGAGTGTGATCCATAACTCTGTCCACTACAGTCATGCCAACGCAGGTGCTTCCATCATACAGTGCAATCTCATCACCCGGCATCAACGGAACACCATTAACGTATGCACTGCGAACCACCATGTTCATGGCATTCCATGGGCTTTGATAGGGTTGATGCCAAGCCGGAACAAAGTGATTCGCCATCAAGAGGCCGACAGACCCA
>JAZHDE010000132.1:0-4734 GCA_036584515.1 Candidatus Cloacimonadota bacterium
CAAGTTATCTTTCAGAAGGAATCGACATCAAAACCATCCAAACACTTCTTGGACATAACTCCTAACGCCAGGAAGGTAACTACTGCATCACTCTTAGGTTGCTAGTTGCCACCTTGTAGCGGTTCCCACAGGTCACATAGCCTTGGTTCAGGGTGCTCATATCCGTGATTCGGCTCTGAACCCAATCCATAGTTCTGGCCTGTTGATTGCCGGAGGGAGCTTGCATGATCTCGTTAGCATCGGGGTTATTGAGGAAGATCACCTCTTTATTGCTCACCAAATCAGCCCCTTCCGCAATTCTGGTCTTGATCCAGTAGCGGAAGAGCTCATTAACGTTCAATTGCACCAAGAGGAAACTTGCCATGTTTCTGGTCTCGGCACTGGGTGCTTCGAGCATCTTTCCGATCCAGACTTGATTCCAGCTCTTGTTTCCCAGGCTTTCATGGAAGACAAAATAGTCATCGTCCTGGATGTAGTGGGCGTCCCCGCTAGCGCCGGGAGGAGTGTTGGAGCTATAGACCGGATCTGGTGCCGGGGCTTTGCGGAAGAAGCCGGGGACAGCACAGGAACAGAGCACAAAGCTCATGCCGACCAGAAGCAGCATTTGCCTGCCGAAGAGAGAGGAACTGGTTTTCATTTTTTTGCTCCATTATGATATTTGTGACTAGAGATAATATAGTCCATTTTGGGTGAGTAGTCCATGCTTGGCACCACTTCTCCCGGCCTCAGTCTGTCGATCTGTGGAACATAATTCACAGCTTTACCTGTAGAGGAGGGTGCAACCGAGAAAAAGGCATTGACAAATATGGTTTGGTTCCCATAATTCGTTTCGCGGTTGACAAGTCCCGTAAATATTCTGCAGACCTAGTGTTTAGGAGGTATTATGCCCGGTTTGCCCCCAATCTGGTTCTTAGCACCGGTTGGAGCCATTTCCGCCCTCAGCTTTGCTCTTATATTTTTCAGAATGATTCGTCAATCGGATCCCGGTAATCCCCGTATGCAGGAAATTGCCGGTTATGTGAGGGAAGGAGCTTTTGCTTATCTGAAGCAGCAATACAAAGGCGTGGGGTTGTTCTTTGCGATCATACTCGCGATCTTTTTCTTTATGGTATATGGATTGAAGATTCTTGATCCCATGATACCTTGGGGTTTCCTCAGCGGCGGGATCATGAGCGGTCTGGCTGGATTTATCGGCATGAACACTGCCACCATGGCATCAAACCGTACTGCTCAAGCCTGTTCCGAAAGCCTCAATAAAGGCCTGAAAGTAGCCTTCCGCGCCGGTAGTGTGATGGGTTTGGTGGTGGTGGGATTGGCTCTCTTTGATATGTCTGCCTGGTTTTTGATCTTGCGCTTTGTGATGCGATATGAATTCCAAAACATCGCAGTGGTGATGCTTTCCTTTGGCATGGGTGCTTCGACTCAAGCACTCTTTGCCCGTTTGGGGGGAGGTATTTATACCAAGGCCGCAGACGTCGGAGCAGATCTGGTGGGCAAAGTGGAAGCAGATATCCCCGAAGACGACCCCAGAAACCCTGCCACGATTGCTGATAACGTTGGCGATAACGTGGGTGACGTCGCGGGTATGGGTGCAGACCTCTATGAAAGCTATGCCGGTTCCATCCTTGCCACAGCGGCTTTGGGCATGAGTGCTGTTTTGCAGATCAGCTCCAGGAATCCTGCATTTCTGTCCAATATGTTCAATTTCATCGTAGCACCGATGATCCTGGCAGGAATTGGTGCGCTGCTTTCCATCGTGGGTATCTTTTTGGTTTCTACCAAGGAAAATGCCAAGATGAGTGATCTGATGCGTTCCCTGAATCGCTCGGTCTGGGCAAGTTCGCTGCTGATAGCTATTGCGTCCTATTTTCTCACTCATTATCTGATTCCCAAGCCCTATGCTTTTGGAATCTTTCTTTCCTCGGTGGTAGGTTTGGTGGCGGGGGTCCTGATCGGATGGTCCACCGAGCTCTTTACCTCACATAGCTTCAAAAGCACCAAGAACATCGCCAAACAGGGTGAATACGGCTCTGCCACAGTGATCCTGGAAGGTATTGCGGTGGGAATGATCTCCACGGCAGCTCCTGTGATAATAATTGCTGTGGGTTTAGTGATTGCCTTTGTTGCCAGCCACGGCTTCGAGTTCGTCGAGATGGGCCTCTATGGCATAGGTTTTGGAGCTGTGGGCATGCTGGCGACCCTGGGTGTGACTCTGGCGATGGATGCCTTTGGTCCCATAGCCGATAATGCTGGAGGGAATGCCCAGATGTCCTATCTGCCCAAAGAAGTGCGGGAACGCACCGATAATCTGGATGCAGTGGGAAATACCACCGCGGCGATAGGGAAGGGCTTTGCCATTGGAAGCGCAGCCCTAACTGCCATGGCACTGATGGCTGCCTATCTGGAAAAGGTGCGCGAAAGCTTCAGGCTGCTTGCCACTCAACTGGGAGAAACTCAGATTCTTCACATAGATTATGGTAACTACATCGAAAAAATCGATGCCTCCAAAGCTTCTCTGATTGATTTCATCCAATTCTATCAGATCAATCCGCTCAATCCAAAGTTCCTCCTGGGTATCTTTGTAGGAGCGATGGTGACCTTTGTCTTCTCGGCTCTCACTATCAAGGCCGTGGGCAAGACTGCCGGACTGATGGTGAAGGAAGTACGCCGTCAATTCACGACTATCCCCGGAATTCTGCAAGGTAAGACCAAGCCGGATTATGCTAATTGTGTGCGGATAAGCACAGTCGGCGCTCAAAAAGAGATGGCTCTACCTGCTTTGATCGGGATTATTGCTCCGGTGATCACCGGGCTCTTCTTTGGTGTGGCTGGGGTGCTGGGAGTGCTGGTGGGTGGCCTGACGACCGGGTTTGTAACTGCTATTATGATGAATAATGCTGGCGGTGCCTGGGATAATGCCAAGAAGTATGTGGAAACCGGTGAGTTGGGCGGTAGCGGCTCCACGGTGCACAAAGCCACAGTTGTGGGCGATACGGTGGGTGATCCCTTCAAAGACACAGCCGGACCCTGTATAAACATCCTGATCAAGCTCATGAGTATGGTTTCCATTGTTTTCAGCGGTCTGATCGTGACCTACTCGCCCAAGATTGAAAAGCTCTATATGCCTGTGTATAAACAGGATTACAAGATAGAGCTGGTAGCACCCAATCGGGACTCTCTCCAGGTGCAGGAAATTCCAGTCTCCATTGTGGAACCCGTCGTGGAGGCTACAACCGAATAACGGCTGCCATCACTAAGGGACAACAAGATATTACTGCTAAAGGAGTGTCACTTGTGGCGCTCCTTTTTCTTTGGGGGTATTGAATGCTGGGGTGGCTTTAGGCACAGCATGGGTTGCATCTATATAGTATCAATATCTTTAGAGTCTCCTTCTGTCCAATCAAGCCTGCTTAGTTAAGCTATCTTCATTTGCTCTTAATCAAATCCTAACAATTCCATCGTATAATCAAGCAGATACCAAAAAAATAGGAGTCAAAATGAACAAGCAGACACTGATCATCACCTGTATATTTGCTCTACTGGCCTCGATAGTTTCGGCTGGAGAGATCAAGGTTTCCGGCGAAATGTGGAATCGTTGGACCATGGAGAACGGAACTACTCAGGGAGATACCCTGAATGCCGAGATGCGGCAGAACTTTTTTTCACTGGAGCGTGGATACGTGGGTCTTGAAGCCAAATTCACAGATAACATCAAGGGACGCTTCACAGTCGATTTGTTCAGCACTGATGCTCTGAAAGACGGTGCCGGTTTGAAGCTCAAGTATGCTTATCTGGATTTCAACCACCTGATCCCTGTGCCTGATATGAAGCTCACGGTGGGTTTGCAGAAAGTCTATTTTGGCAGCATCTACGATTGGGATTACACCATGATTGGCAAGGCTCCGACTGATGAGTATAAACTTGCCAATTCTGCCGACTATGGGGTCAGCCTCAATGGTTACCTGCCCGAGGGTTGGGGAGAATATGCCCTGGGTATCTATAACGGAGAAGGTTACAAGAATTGGGGTGCCAACCTGAAAAACAATACAGAGATGTCACTACTGGGCAATCTGCGTCTAACCCCCATCCCCGGTCTTACCGTGGGTGGCTCTGTAATGACTAATAGCTCCGAGCGTGAAACTCTGATCAATACAGGCGCTGATAATGCCGCCTATCATACCCGCTTTCTGGCAGATGGAATTCTGCGCTATGCCTATGGTCCTCTCAGCGTGAGCGGAGAGTACATGAGCTCCGCCGTGGAGTATCCTAATGTTGCCGGTGGTGCCAAGGATTACACCGCCACTGGTCTCATGATTATGCCGGTGCTTTCTCTGAGAAACTGGCTGGGTGCTGATCTGCAACTTACCGGCCGTTATGACCAATGGGATGAGACGGATAACTCCTCCAATCCCAATCTTTCAAACACTATCACAGCAGGTTTGAATTACAACTTCCTGCACAATGAATCTGCTGTTCCTGCCATGCAGCTTCAGCTCAATTACTCCAACCGCACTTACGATGAAGATGAATCTGCTGCTGCCTATGCTAATGGCCTGAAAGACTACGACCAGCTCATGTTACAGCTCAAGTGGCGCTTTTCAAACACAATCAAATAAACAGAGGAAAACATGAAAAGATTTACAATCATACTGCTTAGCCTGGTTCTTGCCCTTGCCGTCAGCCCTGCGCTGGCTCAGAGAGTTCGCATCACCTGCTCCGGCTCTACCACAGTGC
>JAZHDE010000133.1:0-4682 GCA_036584515.1 Candidatus Cloacimonadota bacterium
ATAAAGCCTGGCTCGAGCAGCAGTTCTCCATCACGCTGGGGGATTATGCCGATAGCCCCCGCAGCATCGATTTTGTGAATCAGCATCACTATATCAGCTCCCTGGTCGCCAATCGTCAGAACAGCCTGCAGAGCGTGGCAGATTTCCATCCTGCCCGGAGCCGGGGAACTGCCAACCCAATACTCTCTGCCGGAGGAGATGCCCTGATGCTGGCGGGAGAGAAGTCTCTGCTCCTCACCCTGGATCTATCCAGCCAACGCAGCAGATTCCTGCTCGATCCTGCCTTCCCGGTGCTGATGATGCGCAGCTTTCAATATCTGGGAGCCGGCAACCCGGAACTGAGTAAGAAAGCCCTCGGAGACCCGGTGAGAGCCTCTGCCCTCACTCTGCCCGATGGCCAGCGCATCGAGCTTGCCAACCGCAGCTACAAGCTCACCGAACCCGGTCTTTACACCCGTTTTGACCTGGTCGAAGAAGCCCTGGCGGTCGATCCCGATTACACCGAGGGAGACTATCGCCGGATGGATTTCTCTGGCCACAGAACTTATAAACAACTGTCCAAGAACTGGCAGAGCCAGATCTTTCAGAGCCGTTTGGGCTTTGATTTGTGGAAATATCTCCTGATCGCCGCACTGCTTTTGGTGCTGGTGGAGATCATTCTGGTCAAGCTGGAAGAGCAAAGACCAGACCAAAGCAAATAGGAGGAAACATGATCCTGGAAAGAATCAACGATCCATCCGACTTGAAGAAGCTCTCCGATGAAGAGCTCAAGACCCTGGCAGCCGAAACCCGCAAGCGCATCGTGGACGTGGTTTCGCATAACGGTGGCCACATAGCACCCAGTCTGGGTGCGGTGGATTTCACCATTGCCCTGCTCAAAGTATTTGATTTCAAACAAGATAAGATAGTCTGGGACGTCGGTCACCAAGCCTATGCCTGGAAGATACTCACCGGACGCAACCAGCGTTTTGACACTCTGCGCACCTTGGGCGGGATCAGCGGCTTCACAAACCGCGATGAAAGCCCCTACGATCACTTTAGCACCGGCCACTCCAGCACCTCCATCTCTGCCGCTCTGGGTATGGCCTGCGCCCGCGATCTGAAAGGCGAGCGAGGTCACTGCATAGCGGTGATCGGAGACGGCGCCCTCACCGGCGGTATGAGCTTTGAAGCCCTCAACCATGCCGGACACCTCCAGCCCAATAAGTTCATCGTGATCTTGAACGACAACGCTATGTCCATCTCCAAAAACGTGGGCGGCCTCCAGAAATATATGGCGCGCATGCTCGCCAGCCGGGAATACAATTCCCTCAAAAAACAGATCTGGGATATCAGCCACAGCCTACCTTCCAGCATCCGCCGCCGTTTCATCTATGGCGCTCAAAAGCTGGAGGAATCCATGATCAATATCCTGGTGCCCAATATCATCTTTGAAGATCTCGGGCTCAAATACGTCGGCCCCATCGACGGCCACAATATCGAGCAGGTGATGGCAATCCTCAGGCGCGTAAAGAATTACATGGTCGGCCCTGTGCTCATCCACCTCGTCACCCGCAAGGGCAAAGGCTACCAGCCCGCCGAGCGCAACGCCTCGCTATTCCACGGTGTGGGCGGATTTGATCCCAAAAGCGGCAAAACCCAATGCAGCGGCAAGGAAAGCTGGAGCGAGGTCATGGGCAATAAACTCACGCTGCTCGCCAAGGACAACAAGAATATCGTTGCCATCTCCGCCGCCATGGGTGCAGGAACCGGACTTTCCGGCTTTGAGGCAGCCCTGCCCGGGCAATTCTTTGACGTCGGCATCGCCGAACAGCATGCCGTGACCCTCGCCGCAGGAATGGCAGCCAGCGGTGCAAAACCTTTTGTGGCTATCTATTCCACCTTCTTTCAGAGAGCTCTGGATCAGATCATTCACGATGTTGCCCTGCCTCGCCTCCCCGTAGTTTTCTGTATAGACAGAGCCGGCCTGGTGGGCGAAGACGGAGCCACGCATCATGGTGCTTTCGACATCTCGTTCCTGAACTTCGTGCCCAATCTGCAATTCTTTGCCCCTTCCAGCGCGCAGCAACTGGAAGCCATCCTGGAATATGCCGCTGCTTACAAGGACGGCCCCATCGCCATCCGCTATCCCAGAGGGACGGCAAACTGCGAAATAGCAGAAGATTACAAGTTTATCCCCGGCATAGCATTGCAACTACATAAACAAGGAGAGATAGCCCTGGTCTCAGCCGGAGACAGCCTTCCGTTGGCGCAGAGAGTACAGGCCAGACTGGCTGAGAAAGGACTGCAAGCCCGGCTTATCGACCTGGTGAGCCTCAAGCCTTTGGATGAAGAGCTGCTGCTTGATCTGGGGCGTATCTGCCATCATATCTATACTTTTGAAACAAATAGCCGCTTGGGTGGCATCGGCAGCACAATCGCTCAGCTCTTGGCCAAAGAAGCCTGTAAAGTGCATAACTTTGGCTATCCGGATGAGTTTGTTCCACATGGCAAGATCAACCAGCTCAATGACATGCTAGGTCTGGATCCGGAGCTTCTGGCAGATATTATCTTCAATCAGAACCGATGACTTTCACCGATACCATCTGCGCTCCGCTCAGTGCGCCGGGTCAGGCAGCAGTGAGCCTGATAAGGATCAGCGGGACAAATGCTTTCAAGTTGGCAGCCTCCCGCTTTGACCATCCGGAAAAGCTGCATGCCAGCCCCTCTCACAGCATAATCTACGGCTGTTATGTCTCCCAAAACGGCACGGCCCTGGATGAGGTGCTGCTCTACAAATTCATTGCCCCACATAGTTATACGGGAGAGGATACGGTTGAACTGAGCTGTCATGGCAACCCCCTCATCGTCGCCCGCATCCTGGAAGATCTGCTGCTGGATTGCCGGCTGGCCACCCCTGGGGAATTCACCCGCAGAGCCTATCTCAATGGCAAGCTCGATCTCATTCAAGCGGAAGCGGTTAACGACCTTATCACCGCCGAGGGCGAGAAGGCGGAAGCCACTGCTCTGCAGCAACTGAAGGGCAAGCTCACCGCGGCTTTGACTGAGTTATTGGAGCGCATTCGCCAAGCCAGGATCAGAATAGAGCTGGCCATAGACTTCTCGGATCAAGACCTGCCACTGGATCTATCTGCCTTTGAGACAGAGCTTTCCGGCATCATTGACGCTTCAGAGGCTCTGGCAGAAAAGAGCAGAGGCGGCAAGTTCATCCGCGAAGGCATCCGCCTTTGCCTGGCAGGAGCACCCAATGCCGGTAAATCCTCACTCTTCAACGCTTTCCTGGAGGAAGACCGCGCCCTGGTCAGCCCCCAGCCCGGCACCACGCGCGACTATCTGGAAGAGCACGTTCAGCTTGCCGGCTACAAACTGATAGTATTCGATACAGCCGGCTTGCGGCTTTCTGAGGACAGCATAGAACAGATGGGCATCTCCAAGACTCACAAGCTTTTAGAAAGCGCAGACCTGATCCTCTACCTGCAGGATAGCAGCAGCACTGGCCTTAGCTCCTCGGCACCTGCCGGGATCTCAGCCGATGACCCTCGCCTGATCCCTCTCCTCAGCAAGATCGATCTGGCGGGATTCGACAGTTTGCCTTCTGTGGAAGACTGGCATAAGTATCTGAAAACACATGGCCTGCATGATAGCTTATTACCCCTCTCCACAGTACTGACTCACGGACTTGAGCCACTGCAAAACGAGATTCTGAACCGCTTACAGCTCCCCCGCGAGCTGCCTCAGGGTGCTTTGGTGACCAATAGCCGTCAACTGGCGGCTCTTAAACGCTCCTTATCCTCTCTCAAGGAGTCACTAAAGGCCTATCAGAACGACCTGGGCTATGAATTCATCGCCTTCGACCTCATCGAAGCAGCCTCCGCCCTGCAGGAGATCCTAGGCACCACCGCCGGCGAAGACATGCTGGGGGAGATCTTCTCCAGTTTCTGCATCGGGAAGTGACCGATGACTAGGGATTAGGGACTAGGGATTAGGGACTAGAGGGTTGGTGTGGAGCTGGGAGACTGCTCCATAGCTCTATTCACCATTAACTTTTCACTATTAACCAGTAGAGGCGGTCGCCGTACCGCCTTATTAGTGGTGAAGCGATGAAGTGGCAGTGTGTCTGCCCGGAAAGAGCCCTGAAGGGGCGACCATCTGATAGCGATGGGCGGCAGCCCGTCGAAACGGAGCCACAAGCTCTGATCAAAGCCCTGAAGGGGCGTCA
The DNA here is from genome assembly GCA_036584515.1 of Candidatus Cloacimonadota bacterium. GTDB lineage: Bacteria > Cloacimonadota > Cloacimonadia > Cloacimonadales > Cloacimonadaceae > PHBP01. Next base: position 4,220 of record JAZHDE010000133.1, read on the forward strand.
TCCGTGTTCTATCAACCAGGCAAATCAGGTCTTCAGAGTTCAATTCCTTCACGAGGATTTCAGGATTATAGGATTAGAAGGATTGAATTCATTACGGATTACACGGATTAAACAGATTGAACAGCTTTGTGCTCATTTGTGATCTTTCATTTGTGTCTATTTATGGGAATAATCCGCGTAAATCATAATCATCTGCGTCATCTGCGTTCTATTCGGTGTTAAGTGGACACTTCATCTTGACGTGTTGTTTATCAAAGCGACAAGATGTCGCTTCCACTATGCGCAGCTCTAATCCCTAATCCCTAGTCCCTAATCCCTAATCACTATTAAGCGACAAGATGTCGCTTCCACTATGCGCAGCTCTAATCCCTAATCCCTAATCCCTAATCACTTTCTAGTTTCTTCCCCATGTCTGGCGGAGTCTTCGCCGTGTCTTCGCCCAGTCTTCCCGAGCACTTTGCTC
>JAZHDE010000134.1:0-4675 GCA_036584515.1 Candidatus Cloacimonadota bacterium
GTTTTGTAACAGCCAGCCTGAGAATGAAACTGGGACAGAAAGATCCTGAAGTGGCTGAGATACTTGAAGTAATGCAGAGAGATTATCCGGAACACCGTTATACAAATGCCACCCGAATGCTCTACAATGGTCAGAGAGTTCGCGTGGTTGATCCCAGGGTGGAAGAGGCAGAGCAACGTTACGACTATGCCTTGGGGCTCTATGCCACAGAACCAGATTCTATGGTAACCATCCTGACAGAACTTTTACAGGGACCTTCTCCAGAGCTGGCAATGCAATCCCGCTTCCGTTTGGGCTGGCACTATGCGGTGGAACGCTCGGATACGCTGACTGCCCGTCCTTACCTAGAAGAGCTTCTGCGCTCTACCGATACGGGTGATTATGGGCTTTTAGCTCGCAGAATCTTTGATGGCAGAGATTTCCTCTTTCTCGATACCGCTGCTCCGATTGATTCGAGCCTTGTGACTGATAGCATGATGGTAAGCCCTGATAGCCTGATGAGTAGTGAAACACTCATTTGGGACATACCGGAGAGTGTGGAAGCCCTGATAGGGCCAAGCCCTGCTCCTGAAGACAGTCTGGAAAGCTTCGAGACCCCACCCGTGGACATACCGCTTAATGTGGAGGGACTGATAGATTCCCAAGCTGCTGCAGAGGACAGCCTGGGTATTACTGAGGCTGCTCCTCAGAACACAACTGAGCTTCCTCAGGTACTGATTGCGCCGGAAACGGATGATAGTATTGAGATAGAAATGCCGGTCTATCCGGAAAGAAAAGAAGATGAGCCTCTCCCGGAGCAAGATCCGGAGAATACTTTGGAACAAAGCCCCGAGGAATGAGACTGTTCACGGGAATCCTTTCTGAACAAAATCTCTGGCTCAAACTGCTGATCTTTGCGGTTGCCTGCGTGTTGGGTTTTGATGCCAAAATACGGCAGTTACTGCTTCTGATCGTTCTTTTCCTAGTGTATTATCTCTTTGAACCCTCAGTTTATGGCAAGCTGGTTCTGGCGCTCAGGCGGGTGTTGCCCTTTTTTACTGCCTATTGGCTATTTGCTACACTCTTCAACACGGCTTTTCCAGAAATGCTGCACTTTTCCTTGCAGATAATCTACTTTCTGGTGATCTCTATCTATTGTCTGGGAACCATTGATACCCGGCACTTCATGCTTGATACCCGCAAGATGCAGAGATACAGATGGTTCAATCAGATTACCTATGTGGTTCTGGCTACTGCTCTGTTTATCAGAAGCTATTTTGAGTTACTACAGCAGCACAAGCTTAACCGCTCTGCCAGTTTGAGCTCTGTCTTCGGATACTTCGCTGAAGTGATCAAGCAGAACTATGCATCAGCCAAGCAAGTGGAATCTGAAGTGGAAAGCAGCATCAACAGTGAGCTGATCCATCGGGAATTCTTTGTGGGTCAGAATTTGCTTGCTTTTGGATTCCTTACCGCTTTGGTATTGGTAGGTTCGATCTGATGGAAAGCAGAAGAGTGGTTCTGAAGATATCCTATGATGGCAGCGGTTTTTGTGGCTGGCAGATCCAGAATCATTGCCGGACTGTCCAGGATACTATAGAACGAACTCTCAGCAAGATAGTCAAAACCCCGATATCCCTTGTATGTGCAGGCAGAACCGATGCCGGAGTGCATGCCACAAGCCAATATGCTCACTTCGATTATCAGGGAAGGATGCAGGAGCAGGACTTTGTGCGAGCCCTGAACAGGCATCTGAACCACGACATCAGGATCTTGAACGCTCAGTATGTGGCTTCAGATTTTCATGCCCGTTACAAGGCATATGAACGCGGTTACCGTTATCTATTGTCCAAGGAAATAGTCCCCTTCTACCGGTTCTACAGGGGTTACATCATCAATCAGGATCTCAGGCTGGAAACCCTGCAGAGGCTGACAAAACCGCTGTTGGGCAAGCACGATTTCTCTTCTCTGGCTCAGTATAATCCTGAAGTACCAAATCGCATATGTGAAGTGAAAGAGCTCAGCATCACTGAAACCGCTGAGTACTATGAGTTTAAAATCAGAGCAGATCGTTTTTTACATAATATGGTCCGCCGTATCGTGGGAACGCTCTGTAATCTTTGCACCAAGAACTTAGGTCCGGAAGACTTGAGCAGGATTTTGCTGGAAGCAGATCCGCGCCAGACCTTCGTGGTGCCGGCTCCGGCTGCGGGGCTTTATCTTACGGATGTATTGTATCCGGAACAATATGGAATAGTATAGAGGATTTGATCATGGCTTACACAATTCCCAGAGGAACTTATGACATCATCCCGCCCGATTCTGCCAAGTGGCAGCTTCTGAAAGAGCGCTTTCAAGCTTTGGCAAAAAGCTTTGGTTACAATGAGATTACGACTCCGATATTTGAACAGAGTGATCTCTTTGAACGTAGCTCAGGAGAGAGCTCAGATGTGGTTCAAAAAGAGATGTATCGCTTTACAGATAAGAAAGGCAGAGTCTTTGCTCTGCGACCGGAAGGAACTGCTCCGGTGGTCCGAGCCTTTGTGGAACACAATCTGGCCGCCTTGGGTAATCAGAAGCTTTACTATTGGGGTCCGATGTTTCGTTACGATCGTCCTCAAGCCGGACGGTACCGCCAATTCTACCAATATGGCTTGGAATTTATCGGCTCCAACAATCCCTATTGGGATGCCGAATTGATCAGCTTCCTGTGGTTGTTCATCCAAGGATTGGGACTCACTAAGATGCATTTGGAGATCAACAGCGTGGGTTGTCCGAATTGTTCCGGCACTTACGAGCAGGCTCTGCGGGATTTCTTCCAGCCTCATCTGGAACAGCTTTGCCCCGATTGCCAAAAACGCTTTGTGACCAAGCCAAGACGTCTTCTGGATTGCAAGGTGCCTTCCTGTAAGGTTATAGCAGCAGGGGCTCCTTCGCAATTGGAGTATTTGGATGAAGCCTGCAAAGAACACTTCGAAGCAGTGCAGGCCTATCTGAAACAGATGGAGATTCCCTTTGTGATCAATCCCAAGATCGTCCGAGGCTTGGATTACTACTCCAATACTGCCTTTGAGATCATCTACGATGGTTTGGGTGCGCAGAATTCTATGGCAGGAGGTGGTAGATACAACGGGCTGATTGAGCAGATAGGAGGGAAAGCCTGTCCTGCCATCGGATTTGCTGGAGGTATTGAACGCCTGCTTTTGGCACTGGAGAATGAAGGAATCGTGCTGGGTTCTGAAGCAGTTCCGGATCTCTATATAGTTGCCATGGGAGAAGATGCCAGGACTTTCATCCTTCCGGAAATCAACAAACTTCGCCAAGCCGGTATAGCCGTGGAGTTTGATCCGGACAAAGCTTCGTTCAAAGCACAGCTTAAAGCTGCCAATCACTGTAAGGCCAGATTTGCTGCAATCATTGGAGAAGATGAGTTAAAAACCCGCACAGTAGCCTTGAAAGACCTTGTCACCGGTGAGCAGAAGCTGGTTCCATTGAAAGACCTGCCCGATCACTGTAAAGGACTTTAAAAGCAGGCTTGGGAAAAACGTTTGTCTCCCAGCTTCACACTAAGCTCTCTTGTCACTTGTCACATGTCACTTCCAAATGATATATCTTGACACAAATTACCCTCTCCAAGACTTGGCAAAAAGCAAGTTCAAAAAAGCAATGGAGGAATAAATGCTGGTACTTGACGATTTACTCTACACCGAGAGCCATGAATGGATCAGAGTCGATGGCGATCTGGCCACAATAGGAATTAGTGATTTTGCCCAACACGAGCTGGGTGATATCGTTTTTGTCGAGCTTCCCGAAGTCGGCAGCAAAGTCTCCGCTGGTCAACCCTGTGGAAACATCGAAGCAGTGAAAGCTGTGGAAGACCTCTTCTCCCCTCTCTCCGGAAAGGTTGAAGAAAAGAATACCGATCTGGAAGACAGTCCTGATCTCATCAATAAGTCCCCCTACGAAGATGGCTGGTTGATCAAAGTTCGTCTGAGTAATATGGATGAACTGGAAGACCTGCTTGCAGCAGTAGATTACAAGAAACTGATCGAGGAATAAAGCCCACTTGATAGAGAAAAGCAAGAGCTTCCTGATCATTCTGTCTGCCCCCTCCGGCGGAGGTAAGAGCACGATTCTGAATGAGATTTTGAAGCTCACAGATGATATAGACTATTCAGTATCTTTCACCACCCGGAAACCCCGCGGTGAGGAGCAAGACGGCATCCATTACCACTTTGTGGATGAAGCGGAGTTTATCCGCAGGATCGACAGCAAAGACTTTTTGGAACATGCCAGAGTCTTTGGTAATTGGTATGGAACCTCCATCAGTTATATCCAGAGCAGGTTGAAGCTTTCGCGTCACGTAATCATGGATATAGACGTGCAGGGTGCCGCTCAGATCAGTGCTACTGAAATCCCCTATATCAAGATCTTTATCATTCCGCCCTCTATGAGTATTCTGCGAGAAAGGCTGATCCGAAGAGGAACAGACACTCCTGAAGAGATCGAGAAACGGCTGGGAATAGCCACAGATGAGATTAAATACATCTCTCATTACGACTATCTGGTGATCAACGATCAATTACCACGGGCTATTGCAGAAGTGCTGGCCATAGTCCGGGCGGAAGAGAACCGCGTGAGAATTCTACATCTTGGTCATTTTTGACTGGATGAGTAAATTGAACACTTGAATGGA
>JAZHDE010000135.1:0-4682 GCA_036584515.1 Candidatus Cloacimonadota bacterium
AGCGGGTCTGCTCCCCTTTGCCGTAGACCGTGAGCGGCTTGCCCTGCAAGGCCTGCCAGTTTTTCCTGGTGTCTGCGGTAATAGATCAGGTCTTTGATTGTGATGATCTTAAGGCCGTGTTTGAGGGCGTATGGAATAAGATCGTTCAGCCTTGCCATCTCTCCATCTTCACGGATAATCTCACAGATGGCACCGATGGGGGAGAGTCCTGCCAATCTGGCCAAATCCACTGCAGCTTCGGTATGCCCGGCACGCTTTAGCACTCCACCTTTTTCAGCCCTGAGAGGGAAGATGTGGCCGGGCTTCATAAACTGATCTGCTCTTGCTTCGGGAGCTGCCAGAGCTTTGATGGTGAGAGCTCTTTCTGCTGCCGATATGCCGGTGGTGGTTCCTTCTATTGCATCCACCGAGATGGTGAATTTGGTGCCGTGACGGTCTGAGCTATCAGTAGTCATGAGAGGGATGTCCAGCTTGTTTAGCTTATCCTCTTCCATGGGCACACAGAGCAGCCCCTTGCCATGAGTGATCATAAAGTTCACCTGGGCAGGAGTAATCAAATCTGCCGCCATGAGCAAGTCACCTTCATTCTCGCGGTTCTCGTCATCGACCACAATGATCATCTCGCCGGAGCGGATGGCATTGATAGCGTCTTCAATCTTGGTAAAAGTATTGTCCTTCATTTATATCAGTTCCTTGTTAATGTTCGAATAGTTCAGTTCTTCCTGCAAAACCTCTTCCACAGTGCGGGGGTCTGAATCCAGGGCAAAGAAACTCTGAAGCCAATTCAGCGTGTAGAGGATATCCTCCGGAAGGGGAGCCTGGAAGTCAAGCTTTTTTCCACTGATGGGGTGGATAAATTCCAATCTCCAGGCGTGCAGGGCCTGTCTAAGCAGATGTGTGGTCAATAGCTCCGTGACCTTGCGCTTCAAGTTTTCCGGGACGATGGAGTGCACAAAGCGTCTGGTATTGTAAAGCAGATCTCCCAAGATGGGATAGTTGCGATCTGCCATATGAACCCTGATCTGGTGCATTCTACCCGTCTCAAGCTGGACTCTCAATAAAGCAAAGTAGTGATAGAGTTTGATGGCTCTATAGTGGGTCAGCGACCAGCGTCCTTCTGCAGCACTGCAGATCTTGCGGGGATTGCTGAGGCTGCGGGTGAGCTTGCTTTCGATGCTATCTTGCAGGGGCTCCGGCACACCTGTGCAGATTGCCAGATAGGTCTTTTTGATCTGGCGGCTGGCAAAAAGTTCATTGAGCGCTGCCTGACAGGGATCGTTTTTGGCAATGATCATCAGCCCGGAAGTTCCTCGATCCAGCCTGTGCACAATCCCCGGACGGCTGGGTTCGCGTCCTGTGGAGAGCTTTGATCCAAAGTGGAAAACGATTGCATTGACCAAGGTTTGATCCGGATTGCCAAAGCCGGGATGAACGATCATTCCCGCCGGTTTATTGATGATTGCCAGGTCTTCATCCTCGTGGATGATCTCCAGGGGGATATCCTGGGGCACCACCTCGATGGGCTCGGGTTCGGGAAGATTCAAATCTATCTGATCTCCGGGTGAGAGCTTGTAACTTTTTTTTACTGGGATCAGGTTCACCAGGATGCGATCTTCCTCGATCAGCTTCTCAATGAAGCTGCGTGAGTAAAGCTCCTGAATCTTCATATCCACCAGGAACTTATCGAGCCTTTCCGGCTCTGCTCTATCGTAGATTACTTTGATCTTTTGTTTGTTCAATCACTTTATCCAATACAAAGACCGCTCCAGTGCCCACACCCTTGCGGTTTCTGATAATTGTGCCTTCGATCTGCACTGCACGGCTACCGGCAGGATCGCGGATGATGATCTCGGAGAGATTATTACCATATCTCAAGGCTGCCAGGATGGTGTCGAAGAGATTGCGGTTGAATTCTTCCTTGAAGATCAGTTCATTGAGATTGCTCATCTCACTGATGGAGGGATAGCTCTTGCGAAAGACCTCATTGCAGTAGATCACATCTCCGTTTATGCTGGTGATCAGGATAGATTGCTTCATCATACTGAGAAGTTGGCTGATCCTCTGGTGATGCTCAAAGATCTTGTCCGCCTTGGCTGTATCAAACCTGATGATGATCGAGAGCATCTTCTGCAGAGCATGGATCAGTTCCTGAATGTCCCGATCCTGATCGTAGAGCGAGGCGTCAAAATCCAGATAATAGTTACCTTGGGATATCTCATCAATCTTCTCTCTCACCTCTTTCAGAGCTTTATGCATGCGGAAAGGGATATAGTTATACATCACGATCAGATACACAAAAATAGCAAAGACAAAGATGATGATGATGGATTGCATATCAGTCACCAAGCTGGCAAGATTGCGAGCCGAGTTCAGAGAGACCAGTAGTAAAATGGCTTCCAGCACAATGATGGAAAAGAGGATTATGATCAGCATGTGGTAGCGTTGCTTAAAAGATTTCTTCATGGCTCAAATCCTTTTTGTGGCAGTATCATAGATCAGTTTATCGATATTACCCTTGGGTCCGAGCAGGATCAGAACGTCTCCCTCCTCAACCACGTCGTTAGCACCGGGCATATCGTTCAACCTTTTCTCGATCACGTTTTTACCTTCTTCGGTCACAGTCAGGAAGTTATATTTGATGGCTATCACGTTAATTCCTCTTGTGGAGGGCAAAGCTAATTCCTGCAAGGTTTTACCCACAAAGTCTTTGGGCACCACGAGCTCAATCACAATATGACCGCTGGAGAGATTGATGTATTCCAGGATATTACGAGAGATCAGGGTCTTGGCGAGCTGATTTCCGACGATTTCTTCCGGCAATAGGATATGTTGCACCCCGATCAGCTCCAGAATACGTCCATGCAATTGGTTTTCCACCTTGGCATAGATGATGCCGACTCCGATCTTCTTCAGAATGGCAGCCGTCAGGATACACTCCTGGATATTGGAGCCAATGCCGATGATCACCGCATCTGCCTCATGCAGATTCAGTTCTCTTAACGCTCTTTCATCGGTGGCATCAATACAATTTGCACTGGTCACTTTGCTGCTGATCTCGTCTATCAGTTCTTTTTTACTATCTATGGCGATCACGTCCATGCCGTTCTCTGCCAGAATTGTGGCAACCGTCCAGCCAAATCTGCCGATGCCTATGACTGCGTATTTTGCCATATATGTTTCTCCTTAGCCGATGGCTATCTTCTCTTCTGCGAATTCAATGTTTGTCTGTCTGCGGGATATGGACAGAGCGTAAATTATGGTGAGGGGTCCGATCCTGCCGATATACATAAGTAGAGTGATCAGCAGTTTACCCATAAAACTTAAGGAGGGCGTGATCCCCAGTGAGAGTCCGACCGTACCGAAAGCCGAAAATGCTTCAAAAGCGATCTTCTCAAAACTGAACGGCTCAATCAGCATCATGACAAAGATCACACCAAAAACCAGAATACCAGATAGTGTGATCAGGGAAGTGGCTTCCCTGTAGTTGTTTAGCGAGATCTTGCGGTTAAAAGCACTGAGGTCTTTCTTGCCCTTCAGCATTGATGTGAGCGATAGGATCAATACTGCAAAGGTGGTGGTCTTGATACCTCCACCAGTGGAGCCGGGAGATGCTCCGATGAACATCAACACCAGGCTTATCAGAATAGAGGCGGAGCTCAGCCTACCCGTATCTATTGTATTGAATCCCGCTGTCCTGGTTGTGACGGACTGGAACCAGGAAGCCAGCAAACGTTCCGGAACCGTGAATCCTGCCATGCTCACTTTGTATTCTGCCAATAGATAGGTTATCATCCCGGTTAGCAGTAACAAGCCCGTGGTAACCAGCACTAGCTTACTATGTAGGTTCAATCGTTTATTCCGGGCTTTGGAAGTGAAATAGCGATACAGATCTATCACCACAGAAAAACCGATACCTCCCAGGATAATCAGAAGAGTAATGCTAATATTGATGGTGATGCTGCCCACATAAGTCATCATGTTATCCGAAAAAAGGGAAAACCCAGCATTGCAAAAGGCAGATACAGAGTGAAAAACGGAGAAATAAAAAGCCTTTAGAGGTTGCATATCCTGAATGAAGCGAAAATAAAGCAGAGCAGCACCGGCCATTTCGATGATAGCCGTCACAAAGACGATGTTCTTCAAGAGTTGAAATATATCAATGCTGGGGCTGCCGGAAACCACGGAATGCATCACATTCTCCAGCTTGAGATTCAAGCGTTGACCCAATACCAGAGCAAAGGCAGTTGAGACAGTCATTATCCCCAAGCCTCCCAATTGAATTAGAAGCAGGATCACAATCTGCCCAAACACAGAAAAATATGTGGGAGTATCTTTTACAATCAAGCCGGTGACGCAAGTGGCAGAGGTGGAAGTAAAAAGAGCATCCACAAAAGGCGTCACATATCCGCTTTGCGAGGAGGCGGGGAGCATCAGCAGAAGGGTTCCCACTACAATCAGGCCCAAAAAACTCAGCATCAGACTCACCGGCGGATTGGAAGAGAGCAGTTTGTAGAACTTCCCTTCAAATGCGTTGAAAACAAAGTAGGTTAGGATAAAGTAGCTCTGTCGGATCAAGAGGAAAAAGATCACGAACTTAGCCTGATAGAAGAGCAGGAGAGCTCCCATGATCTCCTTGGGCTTGGGTCCATTGTATAAATCAATTGTTAACGCCCCACAACCCG
>JAZHDE010000136.1:0-4676 GCA_036584515.1 Candidatus Cloacimonadota bacterium
AAGCTCCCGCCCATACCTTTGAGCGCTCACGCTCAAAGGTATGGGCGGGAGCTAAAATGTTCCTACGATTGCGCAACCCGAAAAACCCAGGACTGCGTCCTGGGCTATATTCAACGCCCTCCGGGCTGATACAAGTGCTTTCACACAGTCTCTGTTCCACCCCACCAAATCGCAAGCGGTTTGGCGAGGACCCCGTTCCCACCCCACCAAATCGCAAGCGGTTTGGCGAGGGCCCCGTTCCCACCCCACCAAATCGCAAGCGGTTTGGCGAGGACCCCGGTCGCAGGAATGACGATACGCGAAGCAGGGAGAAAAACCTAATACACGCCATGTTTTGTGGCATGTGCAACGGTCTTAAAGGGTTTATGAACATAAGTTTCCACCTTCCGGGAAGAAATCTATTGACACAGAACCTTCTCCAATAATAGTGAACATAAGTTCAATACACACCTCAGGCAAGATAGCCAAAAAAGGAGCTCAAATGCCCAGAAACAAGACCGTAAGAATTCTGCAGGAATTACCTGTGGTAAAGGGATTCCGCCCCATGTGGATGCGCGCCAGTTACCGTCAGGCGGTAGTGCTGCATCTGGAAGAATATGAAGCTCTGCGCCTGGTGGATTATGAGGGGAAAACTCATGAGGAAACCGCTGCTCTGATGCAGGTCTCCCGTCCCACGGTCACCCGGATCTACGAATCCGCCCGTAAGAAGCTGGGAACGGCTCTGGTGGAAGGACGCAGCTTCCTGATCGAAGGCGGTGAGATCGAGCTTTCCGGCGAGCACTATCTGTGCGAGGATTGCCAGAGCAAGATTATTCTCAGATCCGGTGAAACTCCTCCCCCGGAGTGTCCGGAATGCGGTTCCAAACGCATCATCAGCCTCTCAGATTGCTTTCTCAGAGGCTGCCGCAGATGCCGCAGGTGCCGTTGAGAGAGTTAGAAGTTAGAAGTTTCAATAATATAACAGGAGTACAAAAATGAAAGTAGCCATTCCAATCAGCGGAGGAGAGCTCAGCTCCCACTTCGGTCACTGTGAAGTCTTCGCAGTCTATACCATTGCAGAAGGTAAAGTTACCAAGAAAGAAACCCTCGATCCCCCGGTGCACGAGCCCGGCTCACATCCCCGTTTTCTGCATGAACAAGGCGTGAACGTGGTGATCTCCGGCGGCATGGGCATGAAAGCTCAGGAACTGATGAATCAGAACCAAATCAAGGTCATCGTGGGCGTTTGCCCCCGTCCTCTGGACGAACTGGTCGAACTCTTCATCAAGGGTGAATTGGAGTCCGGCGACAACCGCTGCGATCACTGATGAAGATTGCCATTGCCAGTGGGAAGGGCGGAACAGGCAAGACCAGCCTGGCGGTGAATCTGGCTCACAAAGCTTCTGCCCTCTATCCCTCTCTGTTGCTCGATCTGGATGTGGAAGAGCCCAATGGCAGCATCTTCATCCCGGGTTCGGCATCAGATACCAAAACCCTTTACCGTAAAGTCCCCCTCTGGAATCGTGAAGCCTGCACCCTCTGTGGACTCTGCGTAAGCAAGTGCCACTACAATGCTTTGGTGCAGATTATAAATCAGATTCTGGTGTTGCCTGAACTCTGTCATGGCTGCTATGCCTGCAGCGAGCTCTGTCCCGCCCAGGCGCTTCCCATGCAGGATAGCGAGCTGGGCACATATAGCTCCTACCGTCTGGATGAGCTGGATTTTGTGGAAGCCAAGCTCAAAATTGGCCTGCAACAAGCTCCACCGCTCATCGCTCAGAGCCTGGCACTGGTTCAAGCTCAGCACCCTCATAAAGATATCTATTTCCTGGATTGTCCTCCCGGCACTTCCTGTCCCATGATTGGTGCCACCAAGAGCGCCGACTATGTGATCCTGATCACCGAGCCCAGTCGCTTTGGCATCTGGGATCTGTCTTTGGCGGTGGAAACCATGCGGGAACTGGGCAAAGACTTCGGCGTGGTGGTAAACCGTTGGGGCACAGCTGGAGACGAGATTCTGGACTATCTGAGCCGAGAGAATGTCGAGCTTTTGGCCACCATCCCGGACGATCGCCTTGTGGCGGAGCTCTATTCCGAAGGCAGCCTGATCTACAACCGGGTGCCTGCCTTTGACGCAGCCCTGGAGAAGATCCTGGCCAAACTAAGGAGTCTGCCATGCGCGAAATAGTAGTGATCTCCGGAAAAGGCGGCACAGGCAAGACCTCCGTGGTCTCCGCTCTGGCTGCTGTGGCGAGTCCCAAGCTGATCCTGGCGGATTGCGACGTGGATGCAGCCGATCTGCACCTGATCTTCGAGCCTGAACACGCTCAAAGCGAAGATTTCTTCAGTGGTGTCAAGGCTGTGATAGATCCCGCTTTGTGTATCAATTGCGGCATCTGTGCCTCGGCTTGCCGCTTTGACGCCATAAAAGTGGAAAACGGTCAGCACAAAGTGATAAATCTGGATTGCGAGGGCTGCGGTTATTGCTTTGAGCTTTGCCCCGTCCAAGCCATCAGTCTGCCTCAACAAATGGTGGGACAGTGCCACACATCCCGCACCAGACTTGGTTTCAGCCTGGTTCACGCCAAACTGGGCATCGGAGCGGACAACTCCGGCAAGCTGGTGGCAAGAGTGAAGGAACTGGCTCGCGAAACAGCCAAGAAAGAGCATCAGGAATACATCCTGATCGATGGCTCCCCCGGGATTGGCTGTCCCGTGATCGCCTCTCTTTCGGGAGCGCATCAGGTGCTCTTTGTCACCGAACCCAGCCGTAGTGCTCTTTCAGACCTCAAACGGGTTTGGGAAGTGACGGATAAGTTCCGCCTCCCTGCCCTGTGTGTGATCAATAAAGCAGATATCAACCCCGCCATCTCAGAGGATATCAAAGTCTTCCTGAGTTCCGCGGGAATACCCCTGGCAGCAGAATTGCCCTATGATAAGGATTTTCACACTGCCATCGCCGAGGGCAAAAGCCTCCCCGAAATCAATCAAAACAAATGGAGAGTGGTCTTTGAGACCATCTGGACCGCCTGCTCCAAGGAGAAATCATGAAAATAGCCTTCACAAGCACAGGCACAAGCTGGGACAGCACCATTGATCCCCGCTTTGGCCGGACAGACTTCCTGCTTATCTTCAACGATGCGGATGAGACCCTGGAAGCCATAGACAATCGTGATATCAAAAACGTCGAACACGGTGCCGGACCCAAAACGGCTCAGCTTATAGCGGAGCACGCACCTCAAATCCTGATCACCGGAAACGGTCCCGGAGGCAATGCTGCTTCCGTTCTCAAGCTTATGAATCTTAAAATATACGTCGGTGCGGGTGGGATGACCGTGAGTGAAGCATATCAGGCTTATCAGAACAATCAACTCAAAGAAGGAGTTTAACAATGCCAAATCGTGATGGAAGCGGACCCTGGGGCGACGGACGTCCCGGTCGGGGCATGGGACCCTGTGAAAATGGCCGTGGAACCCGCTGTGGCAGAGGTCTTGGCAGATGGGGCGGCGGTATGCAAAGACGCCTGCACGGCACTTGGAATGCTCCGGTGGATACACCTGCCGAGAACAGAGTTTACAGCTATGACAAAGACAGTCTGAAGGCTCGCAAAGCAGAGCTGGAAGAGCAGATTAAGTGGATTAAAGACAGACTGAACGAGGAATAAATGGAAGAGAACAAAGACGCACGCATCAAAGAAAACCTGAGCCGGATCAAGCATCGCATTATGGTGATGAGCGGCAAGGGCGGAGTTGGCAAAAGCTTCGTGGCGGTTAATCTGGCTTACGGATTGGCTATGGAAGGTAAGAAAGTAGGCATTTTGGACGTGGATGTCCACGGTCCATCAGTGGCAAAACTCACTGGTATTGAAGGCGTTGGCATCTCCAGCGATCCCGAGACCGGCCTGCCCATGCCCATCAAAGTGCTTTCCAATCTCTATGCCCTCACAGTGGCTTCGCTGATCTCGGAAGAAAGCAGCGCGCTGATCTGGCGCGGACCCATGAAGATGGCTCTGATCAAGCAGTTCTTCAGCGATTTTCTCTGGCCCGAGCTGGATTATCTGATCATCGATTGCCCTCCCGGCACCGGTGATGAACCCCTTTCCGTGGTGCAAATACTGGAGCATCTCGATGGTGCAGTGATAGTTACCACTCCCCAGGATGTGGCGATCCTGGACGTCAAGAAATCCGTGGATTTTGCCCTCAAACTCAATCTGCCCATCCTCGGAATGGTGGAAAACATGAAGTTTTTCCGCTGCCCGGATTGCGGCAAAGTGACTGAGATCTTCGCCGGTAAAGGCTTGGAAAAGATGATCTTTGAACACAATCTGGACCTGCTCGCAGAGCTGGAACTCGATCCCCTGATCGGAGAGTCCTGCGACACCGGTAAACCCTATATCTACTTCTGTAACAAGCAGAAATCTGCCGAGCTTCTCAAAGAAGCCGTGCAGAAGCTGCTGGTCAAAGTGGAAGGATAGTTAATTAGTTAATGAGTGAATGAGTTAATGGTGCTTCGCTGCTGCCTGCACTATACAGGCTGTGGCGAAGCTTCTTTTTTTAAAACAGAGTAAAAGAGTAAAATAGAGTGGATGATTGGCTTGCTACCCCCCCATAGTGGAAGCGACATCTTGTCGCTTAACAGTGACTAGGGACTAGGGACTAGGGATTAGAGCTGCGCTGCTTCGCATAGTGGAAGCGACA
>JAZHDE010000137.1:0-4626 GCA_036584515.1 Candidatus Cloacimonadota bacterium
CTGCTTCTTCCCAGCTATAAACCACGGAAACTGCAGGTCCATCGTAGTATATATGAAGCCGTGAGAAAGGTTCCCAAAGCTCAGGATCCCTGTTTTGTTCCATGCTGCCGCCACTGTAGCCATAGAGCTTAGTAATGCGATTCTGGTTGTCATACACTGCCATTGTCTTCATCATCGGCATCATCGAACCCATGAAATTCATATAGATAACGTTCTCACTCACGTAGCCATTGTCATTGTAATAAATGTACGCCACCATCATTGCCGGTATCCAAACCTCTAGTTCGGGTTCGTACATATCCATGTGCATAGAGTCAGGTTGAACAGTTTGAGATGAGCTATAGAAGAAGTTGGCCCGTGAATTGGGTATCCACTGTCCGGCATCTTTGCTACTGTAGATCTGTTGAGCGATCCTATAGGCTCTATTGTTGGATTGAGAAGGTCTCAAGCGCATTACTCCGGGCTTGTCGAAAATACCTGCTAGAATCACAAGCGGTATAAATAACAAAATCATAGGGACTAGAATCTTTTTCATGGTTCACCTCGATTAGTAGTAATATAGCTAATATAGCCCAAACCCTTCTTTTGTCAATCAAATACATGCATATTGGGCATCTTTCACATGGAATAGACAGTTCAAGCTGTACAATCAATTTTTCGATGATATCTTGCGCTTGACAGCAACTGCGTGTATTATATCTTGACGCCACAGGTCTTTCAAACAGTGCATATTGGGGGTGACATGGTTTCGACAGGAAACTTTGAGTGTAAGAGATGCATGCCGGAGACGCTATCCACTCCGTTATCAAGTAGCACAAAAATTAATTGCAAACAACAACTACTCCTTAGCAGCATAAGCCGCTAACGTCTCACCTTCCCGTTCCGTCGGGGAAGAATGAGGCGTCGTAACAGTACGGACGCTCCGAAATTGGTGCCTGAATATTTCGGCTAAGCTAATAGGCTGGGTCGCATAGTGGTCTGATTGCCTTCCACATGTGATCGAGATTAAAGACAACTAAGCATGTAGATTCTTTTATGGGCGGTTTTTTGGACGCGGGTTCGATACCCGCCACCTCCACCATTTTAGTGAATAGTGAGAAGTTAGAAGTTAGAGGAGGAGCAATGATGCATACTGAGTTGAAGGTGTACAAAGAAAGCATGCATTTAGTAAAGGATATTTATGAGATCACAACAGGATTTCCGAAGGATGAAGTATGGGCTCTAACTTCACAGATGAAAAGGGCAGTCATCTCCATTCCCTCTAATATCTCTGAGGGTGCAGGCCGAAAATCTAACAAAGAGTTAGCTCATTTCTTGAGTTTTGCTCTGGGCTCAGTCACAGAGTTGGATACCCAACTTGATATAGCCAATATGCTAGGCTTCATTCTGGACAGAGAGTCCATTGTACAAGTTAAAGAAAGAATTCAATCTGTTCGTTTGATGCTAGTCGGGTTACAGAAAACAGTCTTAGCCCGCGAAGCGAGTCCCTCTCACTTCTAACTCCTAACTACTAACTGGAAACTGCGAAGCTAAGATTTTCCTTTACAATAAACCACTATCCAAAAGACTGGCATAACTAAATTCATCTGGAGGATGAAATGCCACTAAAACCTGAGGCTAAACAAGCTATCATGGCAGAGTTTAAACTCCATGAATCAGACACAGGCTCTCCTGAAGTACAGGTTGCCATGCTCACACGTCGTATTGCCGACATCACTGAGCACTTGAAAGTCCATTCAAAGGACTTTTCAACCCGTAGAGGACTCCTGATTCTGATCGGGCAACGCCGGCGTCTCCTTGATTATATGAAGCGGAAGGATATCAATCGTTACCGCACCATTATCAAGGCTCTCGGCATCAGAAAGTAAACTCGAAGTCAAGATACTATACTGAGATATGAAAAAGTTGGATTCTCTGGACACAGCAGCGCAAGCGGACTGCAACAGGGAATCCCTTTTTCTTTTTAAGCTGACAAACCCCTCCTGCCCGAGAAATGAGCAATAAGCTAAAGTTATCGAATATATGACTTTGGCCTATTGCTTCTCTCTCTGGCAGTGATACAAACAACTGGAGAAATTATGCATAATTTCCAAATTACTCGTAAAAGCCTGGATTTCTGTGGTCGCACTCTGACCATAGAAACAGGCAGAATGGCAAAACAAGCCAATGGCTCTGTGTTTATTCAATATGGCGATACTTCGGTTCTGGTTACAGCCACAATGGCCAAAGAAGCCACCATGAACACTGATTTCTTCCCCTTAACAGTGGATTTTATTGAGAAGATGTATGCTTCGGGAAAAATCCCCGGAGGCTTTTTCAAGCGTGAAACCAAGCCTTCCACCGATGCCACTCTCATGGCTCGCGTGATCGATCGTTCCATCCGTCCTTTATTCCCGGATGGCTTCCGTAATGCAGTGCATGTGGTGCTAAACGTGCTTTCATATGACGGTGTGAATAACCCGGAAGTATTAGGTGTGTTGGGAGCCTCAGCCGCTCTTTCCATTTCAGATATCCCCTTCCATGGTCCCATTGCTGGTGTAACAGTTGGTTACATCGACGATGAAATCGTTGTAAATCCTACTATCAAGCAGATCAAAGAAGTATCCAAGCTTAATTTAGCTGTTGCCGGTAGCGCAACCTCTGTTGTAATGATCGAGTCTGCTGCTGCCGAGCTTGCTGAGGACATCATGCTTGATGCAGTGTATCAGGGACACGAGGAGATCAAGAAGTTGGTAGCCGTTCAGAACGAGATGGTTTCTGAGATTGGCAAAGCAAAAGTCGAAGTGAACCTCGATGCAGTCCCAGAAGAGATCATGAGCCGGGTCGAAAACGATTATGGCAAGATCATTGCTGACTCTGCAGTTATTCTCGGTAAGCAGGAGCGTCAGGATGCTTTCGATGGTGCTGAAGCTGAGATGCTGGAGAAATATGCAGAAGCTGATGGCGATGAGTACGAAGAAAAAGTTCGGTACTACAAGCAAGCTTTTGAAGAGCTGATCAGACGCTACGTTCGCATGTCCATTCTGGAAAAGCATCACAGAGTAGATGGACGCGGTCTGGACGAAATCCGCGATATCACCTGCGAAGTTGATGTTCTTCCCTTAGTACACGGCTCAGCCCTCTTTACCAGAGGTGAGACACAGTCACTGGGAACCGTTACCTTGGGCGGAGGCTCTGATGAGCAGATTATTGATACACTCGAAGAAGAGTATAAGAAACGTTATTATTTACATTATAACTTCCCGCCCTTCAGCGTTGGCGAAGCCGGACGCATGGGACCCACCGGGCGCAGAGAGCTTGGTCACGGAAATTTGGCAGAAAGAGCTCTGGCGACCGTGATTCCGCCCGTAGAGAGTTTCCCCTATACTATCCGTCTGGTTTCTGATATATTGGAATCTAACGGTAGTTCTTCTATGGCATCCATATGTTCTACCTGTCTGGCCTTGATGGCCGGTGGTGTGCCGATTAAGGCACCGGTTGCCGGTATTGCCAATGGTCTGATCATGGAAGGAGATAAATGGGTCGTTCTGACCGATATCATGGGTTTGGAAGATCACTTGGGCGACATGGATTTCAAGTGTGCCGGTACCACTGAGGGTATCACCGCCATGCAGATGGATATCAAGATTGAAGGTATCACGAAGGAAATCATGCGGATAGCTCTGGAAAAAGCCAAAGCTGCCCGTCAGCACATCCTGGGGATAATGGGAGAGTGTTTGTCAGGACCCAGAGAGGATCTGAAGCCTTCTGCTCCCAGAATCGAATCCTTCAAAGTCCCCACCGATAAGATCGGTGAGGTAATTGGACCCGCAGGCAAGATGATCAAATCCATCATTGAGATCTGCAAGGTTCAGGTGGATATTTCTGACGATGGTACAGTCCGCATTCTTTCACCGGATAAGTCTTCCATAGACCAGGCCAAGCAAATGATTAAGGGTATTGTGGAAGTTCCGGAAATCGGCACTGTTTCTGAAGGTATTGTCACCAGAATCGAGAATTATGGTGTTTTTGCCAAGATCATGGGTGGAGTGAAAGAAGGTATGGTGCACGTTTCTGAAATGCACACCAGCCGGATAAACCATCCTCTTGATATGGTCAAACTTGGTGACAAGATCCAGGTGAAGGTTTCCAAGATCGAGAATGGTAAGATTGGTCTTTCCATGAAAGGTCTCGAAGGCAATCCTGAACCTGATCCCAATGCTCCCAAGGATCGTCCCGAGATGCATCAACACCGTGATGATCGCGGTGGAGATCGTCGTCCACCCCGCAGAGATGATCGCGGCGGAAGAGACAGAGATAATCGAAGAAGATAGTCGGCAAACTTGATTTGCCACTAAACGATATAACGATGGTGGCAAGCTGAAAGGCTTGCCACTGCTTTATCAAACGAGGAATAAATGGATTACAAGATAGCAGATCTTAATCTGCATGAATATGGCAGAAAAGAGATTGATATAGCAGAAATCGAGATGCCAGGCTTGATAGCTCTGAGAAACAAGTACGGTGCTGATAAGCCCCTGAAGGGTGCCAAGATTACAGGTAGCCTGCACATGACCATTCAAACAGCTGTGCTGATAGAAACACTGGTTGAACTTGGCGCATCAGTTCGCTGGGCAAGTTGCAATA
>JAZHDE010000138.1:0-4662 GCA_036584515.1 Candidatus Cloacimonadota bacterium
CACATTAACGGCTTCTCCCTCCAGCATGGACTTCACGTCTTTCACCAAGAGGCTTGCATCGATGGCAGAGGGATGATCAAAATTGTAGCTCTGGCATTCTTCGGGACTGTAGTTGCTGAGATCGTGGTAATAGTTGTCGTGGGAGATTATCACAGTTTTTAGGTTGTCGAGGCGGCGGCCGATGGCTTTGGCGATGGTGGTTTTACCGGAGCAGGTGCCTCCTCCGATCAGAATCAGGCGGCAGTTATTATTCACTAATCCCTCTGGAATTCATCCGGGTCTGGAACTCATCTTGAAAGTTGTGAAGGGGCAGGTTGCCAGGATCCAGTCGCCTCAGGTTTTCTCTCAGATATTCAAGACGCTGTCTCAGGCTTGCTTTTCTATAATGCTGATTGTTGGAATCCAATCTGGAGGCCAAAAGCCTGTTCAGAAGCTCTCCGGAGACCCTATAGTCGTAGGCAGCGCGGGCCATGAAGAGCAGAGCCAAGCTATCTGCTTCTGCTTCATAGGAGTCAAGGCGCCCCGAAATCAGAGTGTTGTAGATCTCGAAGACTTCGGCTTCCAGCGAAGATGTCAGTTCACGAGTGCGAGGGCTGATTCTCTCTCCCAGGGCAGCATCAAGCTCGTCAAAGGCGGAGCTGGAGGCTATCTGATTTTCTCTCTTCTGAATCTCAGAGATGCCGTGAAAACGCGATACATGGGCAATCTCATGAGCCAGAACAAAGGCCAGCTCTGCTTCATTTTGCAAAAAGCTTAGCATACCCCGGCTAACGAAGACAAAACCGCCTGGGCAGGAATAGGCGTTGGCAGAATCGATATCCAGGATAAAGAAGCGGAAAGCTTGATCTGGGATATCGGAGCTTGCCACCAGAAGATTGCCTACTTCGTTGAGGTATTGATTCAGCTCAGGATCCTGATTTAGGCCTTCTTTGGCAATCACAGAGGCGAGTGCCAGCCCAAAACCTTCCTGTGCTTCCAGAAAATAATCCTGAAACTCACGCGGAGGCAACGGGAACCGGGTGCGATAACGCTCCAAACTCAGATCATGCTCAATTCTCAGAAGGGTATTATGATAGATTTCGGGATCCGGATTATCTGTAAGTACCCGGGTCACAAACAGGGAGTCGCCTTGGAGCTGTCTATTGAATTGATCCGTAAAACCTCTGACTCCGGCAGTGATACTATGGCGATTAACGGCTGAAGAGCCGCTGCTCTGCATGCCACTAAAGATATCGTTTCTTCTATTCAGAGCCAAAGTGGCGGATTTGGCCAGAAAACCCTGATCGCTTTGGTAAAGGACTTTGTACCAAGGGATCAGACTATCGATCAATGTCACCCGGCTTTGTGGGGGTAGTTCTCTCAGGACGGGGTAGTAGGAACCTGGACCTGTCCTTAACTGGGAGCGTTCCCTCCGTATAATCAGATCCCGGCCGGAGAGGCAGCAAACTACTACCGTCAAAGCCAGTAAGAACAATCCCCGCTTCACGATTCTATGCCTCCGATGCTTTTACCTTTTGCAGAAGTCTGTAGAGATGTACCAGATTGATGGGTTTGGAAATATAGTCATCCATGCCGGCCTCGATGAATCTCTCTCTGTCTCCAGATAGAGCCAAGGCGGTGCAAGCATATATTATCAGGTGTTTGCCACCTTCCACTTCACGTTCGCGGATCTTGCGGGTGGCTGTGACACCATCCATAACGGGCATTTGAATATCCATCAGGACACAATCAAAATCAATCAGTTCAACCAAGCCCAATGCCTCGGCACCGTTGGAAGCCACAGTGACTTTCAGCCCCCAGCGTTCCAGCTGTCTCTTGGTAGCATTCTGGTTTATAAGCTCGTCTTCCACCAGTAGCAGGTTCAAGCGTGGCAGCTTTTCATTTAGCTCCAGCTCATCGATAGTCAGTTCGACAGAACTCATTCTTACCTCATTCTTTTTCTTAAACGGTATTATGAAGAAGAATTGCGATCCTTCACCAGGCTCGCTTTCCACCCAGATAAAGCCGTTCATCAGCTCCACCAGACGCTTCACGATTGCCAAACCGAGCCCGGTGCCACCATAACGCCGGGTAAGAGAATTGTCAAGCTGAGAGAAGTTGTCGAAGATCTCTGCTTGTTTTTGGGGATCAATCCCGATGCCGGTGTCGGCTACACTGAAGAGTATGCGAACGTCTGCACCGCTCTGGTTGTAAATATCGGCGGTGAGCTCTATATAGCCTTCTTCGGTGAATTTGATTGCGTTTTGCAGGAGGTTGATCAGGATCTGCTTCAACCTCATCATATCGCCGCTCAAAACGCCCGGGAGTTTATCGCTAAGATTGAGCCTGATATCCACTGAACTCTTCTGACGGTTGTGAGCAAAGCCCTTGACCACATCTTTCATCAGGAAGACCAGATCAAACTCGCTGATTACCAGCTCCATCTTACCGCTTTCGATCTTGGAGACGTCCAGCACGTCGTTCACGATCTTCATCAGGTTGTTTCCGGAGCTGGAGATAATCTTGTAGTACTCCATCTGTTCCGGAGTGGCATTCATCTGCATCAATACTTGGATAAAGCCCAGAATACCATTGAGCGGAGTGCGTATTTCATGGCTCATGCTGGCCAGGAAATGATCTTTGGCAACACTGGCATTCTCTGCCTTTTCTCTGGCTTCTACCAGCTCAGACTCCAAGATCTTCATCCGAGTGATATCAACCATGTAGCCATAAACCACAGGTTCTTGGTTCTCAGGGTACAAAATGTAGTTAAAATCCATTGCCCAGCGGATTTCACCGCTTTTGGTCAGGATTCTGAATTGGCGAACTTCGGTGTTTACTTTGTCCCGGACCTGTTTATCCAATTCCTGATCCAGCCAGATTCTGTCCTCAGAATGCACCAGATCCACATATCCTTCGGTGTTGGCCAGTGCGATTTTGGGGTCATAACCCCAGGCTTTGAGACCATCGGAGAGGTATAGTAGCCTGTAGGGATTGATCTTGTTTTTATATGCAATCAGGGGTCCCTTGTGGAATATCGTAAAATCCTGAAGGAGCTCTTCATATTGATCCTTGGTGCATTCCAGCGCTTTTCTGAGCTTTCTTTTCTGCCGCAGGAAGAAGAGGATGAGCAGGGACACGCAAAGCAGAGCTGCACCAATCACTACCAGGAGATATAACTGGGTGCGGTTCACCAACTTCAGGCGCCTGCTTAGGATCAAATGCTCTCTGTCGTATTGTCCAAACCATTTGGCGTGCAACGCTTCAAGCCTGCCATCGGAGGATATTCTCTCCAGAATATCATCAACTCTGGCAATCAGTTCAGGATCGGTAGAAGCCATGCAGTAGTATTTGGGCAGGATCTCACCTTCCAGGGCTTGGATATTGGATAAATTCATGTTTTTGATCAGATACATGCCGTGCATGTAGTTCACCAGGGCAGCATCTCCCGTGCCTGAGTTTAGCAAATGCAGGGCATTATCCTGATTGGGGAGCTCGATAATCTCTCCAGTGAAAGTAGCCTCTCCAAAGAAATCCATGGCAATATCGCCTTCCTGAGCCAGGATTCTCGAGTTCATGAGCTCTTTTATACTGGATGCAGGTGAACCTTTGCGAACGAAGACTGCCCTCCAGGTGCGAGTGTGGGGATTTGAAAAGTACACTGTTTTGGCTCGTTCCGGGGAAAATGCCATGCCTTGGATCAGATTGATCTTACCAGAATCCAGATCTTCTCTTACCCTGCTCCATTTTGCCAGACGAAAAACAGGCTTCATCCCCAGTTCTGAGGCGATTATCTTGCTCAGCTCAACGTTGTAACCCACGGGGTGGCCTTTGGCATCGAGGTATTCATAGGGCGGGTAGCTGATGTCTCCACCAATGATCAGCTCTTGTTGCTCTGCGGCCAATCCGATCCAGCACAGTATCAGGATCAGGTACACTAGGACAGTTCTCTTTTTCAAGTTATCATACTCCAAACAAAATCTAGATAAGTTCAACTAAGCTCTTCAACCCTCCGGAGATAAGACTTCATGTCAAATTTCCGCTCCAGACCGGCAGAGTTCATATAACGCACGGAACCAAAGACCGCTCTCTTTTGCCAGGGCCTGTCATGTTTGCCAAAACACCAGGCGATTCCGGCAAAGCTATTTGGGTCTCTGCCGTCCAGGCTATAGCGATTGTTCAAATAGACAAGATAGTAAAAGGCAGATTGCGGATCAGAGCACCATTCTATCACTTTCTTACCCCAATACATCCGCATGTAGTTATGCATCTTACCGGTAATCCGGAGCTCTTTTTGGGCAGCATTCCAGTATGGATCATGGCTGGCAGCTGCCTCCAGCTCCGCAATTGTATAAAGTGCAGGGCGTGGATCGGAGCTATGTTCTTCCAAGCTTCTGGCAGCCCATTCCGGAATGGCCAAATATTGGTCGTAATCCTGATTGTATTGGCAGAAGTTAAATCCCAGTTCCCGGCGCACGACCAGTTCTTCACATAGCGAGGCAAGGCTAGCCTCCCACATCCCCAAACCTTCTTTGGACCCGATCAGGCTCGGAATGCTTGAGACTGGTATCTGAGCACATTCTGAAGCTGCAAACACGATCTCGAGGGGTGAGATCTGGCCAAAATGCAGGTAAGGTGAAAGCTCAGTCTGTAGGCAGAGGCCTGGATCAGATCTTCCTGTGG
>JAZHDE010000139.1:0-4628 GCA_036584515.1 Candidatus Cloacimonadota bacterium
CGACCCTTGTCCCAGGCGTCCACGGCCCTGGCGTTGATTTCTTCCTGTACGGATTGGCCGGCAGCAGGCAGGCAACCACCCCGGCTTGTTTTAGGGCCTTTATGCCCACGTCGCTGGCGGCACCCAGATGATCGGCAGAGATACAGCCCAGTTCGGCAGCCAGTTCAGCTCCCCCAATGGGCTCGATCTCATCGGCATGCATCTTGAGTTTCAGGCCGTATTTACGGGCAGTTTCCAGCACTCTGCGGCTTTCATCGAGGCTATAAACATGCGCCTCTGTGAAGATATCGCAAAACTCCGCAATGCCTTGTTCGGCAACGGAGGGGATCATCTCCTCACAGAGGATTGTGAGGTAGGCTTCATGATTGTTTTTGTATTCGGCAGGATATTCGTGAGCACCCATAAAGGTGGCTGCAATGTCCATGGGAAGCTCTTTTTGCAGGCACTGGATCACTGCCAGTTGTTTGAGCTCGCTCTCGGTGGTGAGCCCATAACCGCTCTTGGCTTCCACGGTGGTGGTGCCCAGCTCCAGCATGCGCCTCAGTCTCTGAGAGGCAAGCTCAAAAAGGGTTTCTGTATCTGCTTTTTGGGTGGTGGCGAGGGTGCTGCGGATGCCGCCACCTGCCAGAGAGATATCCACGTAAGTCTTGCCCTCTAAACGCATGGTAAATTCACGCTCCCGGGTGTGCAGGAAGACGGGATGCGTGTGAGCATCCACAAAGCCGGGCAACAGCATTTTACCGCTGGCATCCAGATAGGCTTCCGCACTCCATTCTCTCAGGATGCGGCTCGTCTCTCCCAGATCCAGGATTATCCCGTCTTTGATCACGACGGCACCGTCTGCAACGGCTACAGGCTCAGGCATGGCGAGCTTTTCGTCCTTGAAGAGGATCAGCTCCCGGGCGTGTTGAATGATCAGGTCGGCTCTCACATTTCCCCCAAAAATATGGTCTTTGCCAGATTTTTGCAGATGGGAGGAATTCGTCAAGAGGAAAGTGAGCCGGGGCATCTGGGCAGCACAAGTCCGCCTTAGCCCAGCACCGCCTTAACCATTAACTCAATAACTTATTAACCCATTTACTTATTAGCTACTTAAGATACCACCAGTACTCTCTGGCAAAGCGTTCCTCTTCCCGTGCTAAGTTTCAGGAGATAGATCCCGGAAGCGGCAGGCTTGCCGGATTGATCTCTGCCGTCCCAATTGATCTGGTGAGTTCCCCGGCTCAGGGCACCCGGATGGAAGCTGCGGATCAGTTGTCCCCGCAGGTTATAGATCTCCAGGGCGGGATTGGCTTCTTCTTCCAGCTTGATCAGGATAGATCCACCATCCTGCATGGGATTGGGAAAAGAACTCAGGCTGATCCCGGGTATCAGGGAAGGATCATGGTTGGAGGTGGGGAAAGTGAAGATCTGCTCTGTGTTCAGCAGCACTTCCGGATTCTGGTATCCCGGACTGGTGCTGGTGGCAGTGGACCAGGTTACTTGATTCAGAGAAGGTATGAATTGGATCGCCATCAGATTGGTGGAAACACCTGCGGCGGTGGTGAGCAAGGGACGGTGCTCTGCCAGGCTCAGAAGTGAATCCGCAGCCAGGGCATTGATGAGATTGGTATAACGGTAGCAAGCGGTAGGCTCGATCATCAGCCGGAAATGATTGGTGGCTGCCAGATGATCGGTCGGAAGACCGCTCTCTTCATGCTGGGTTCTGGTCCAAGTGCCGTAGTTATTGCACTCAAAGACCACCGGTTCCTGCCCCGGATCCTGATCCCAGATGGAGTGAATTATGGTGCCGGCGCGGAAGGTGCTGGCCTCCAGAAGATCCTGCAAATCCTCCATATTGTGGGAGCTGTCACCATTGTAATCCACCTTCTCCAGGCCTTCCCGGATGGCCAGCAGAACGTGCTTCATACCTGTGAAATTGGAGCCTCCATGGGTATTGCCCATATTCAAAAAAGCGGCATTATCCTGGATGTTTATCGCCGAGAGAGCTCCCAGCAGTCCGGGATAGGTAAAAGAAGCCCAGGGCTGCTCATTCTCCTCCGTGGGGAAGTGAACGATCAGCACGGGATTGGCAATGAGGGCAGAGTGAGGAGTCCAATCCAACAGCCTGGTGTGAATCAAGGCACCTTGCAGCACCGGATCGTCCTGCGTAGCCTGTCCCCAACTGCTCAGTGAACTGCAACCCAGCACCAGGTCATCTGTCCCCATGAGGTCATTTCGTAAAGGACTAAGATCCACGATGGCATTGATCATCAAGAGATCCGTGGCATTTAGATTGCGGTTCAGACCATTGTGCCAGAGGCTGTTACCCGAGGCGGCAATCCCTTCCATGACCCCCGTGGCTTCCATCTGGTAAGGACCTTCCACCACAAAGCGGGCATTATAATAATTCAGGATGTAGTTATAGGTCTGGGAGCTGTTTCCGCAGATCGAGTGGTAAAAATAATCGTCCATAATGGTGAGAATACGGCCAGCCATCAGATAACCCTGGGCATAGCCTCGCTCGTAATGATCACCCCAAACTTTAAGGATGGTTTTGCCTTCCACTTCGGAGAGCACACCATTGACTTGCGCTCCCAGCGGAAAAGCCAGCACCAACACTAAAGACACAAATATCAGCAAAGACTTCATGAACATACCTCTCTTGTTCCTAATTACTTACAGCACTTGTAAGCCCTTGTGGCTCGGGAGGAGCTGCCAGCCGTCCCGCACCCGGCGAATCTATCTGCTTTATCGGCTATAGCTGTATTCCCACTGCCGGATGAGCACCGGTCTGCCCCCAAAACGGGGATTCCAGGCAAAGCGGGATTTCTGCTTTAGTCGTTTGTCTTCGTCGTAGCTGTAGCTGAGGTTTTCGCTGATGGTATCGGTGTGATCGTAGAGCTCTTCGGCGATCAGGTTTCCGGCTTCGTCATAGGCATAAACCCGGCGGAAGAGCAGGGTATCCGAGCTTGCCATGGCGCAGATCTCCGCCAGATCACCCGCTTGATTGTAAAAGTAATAGTGCTTCTCGACAGGATCGTCCTGATAATCGTATTTGATCCTCAGATTCACCCTGCCGGTGCTATCCATCTGAGTCTGGAAATAGCGGTGAATATAGCCCACCTGATTGTATTCCAGGCTCCAGAGGTCACCCGTCTCGGGATAGACCCGGTTGCTGATCTTGGAGAGGATTCTGCCTCTCTGATCGTATTCCAGGAGCGTGCTTTCCAGAGGATTATCCCCGCTTATCTCCACGCTGCGCCGGGTCATGTGGTTCATGTGGTTATAGTGTACCGTCTCCAGAGTGTAAGGATCAAAGGTGCGGTTGTAGGCAATGCGCCCCAGATAAGTGAGATTGCTGCGGGAGATCCTGCGTTCCAAAAGCCTGCCCAGATCGTCATAGAGCCCGGTCGTCACAGTTTCGAGCACCGGATCGTTCCTGCCAAACTCGGTACGGAAGCTATATTCCTTTTCCGTCATCCGCGCCAGTCCACGATATGAGGGGCCTTCCTGAGCCGCAAGACTCAGCACTATCACTAAAAGGGTCAGTATGAACAAGCTTTTCTTCATCAGAGCTCCACAATTCTTGGGATCCGCGATGCCGGCAGGAGAGATTCCTCCCGCTCCACCGTCGTTAATACCAAGCTGAGGAATCCTAAAAAACAGGCAAGAAATATCTTCGCTGTATTGAACTCAATCCGGAGCAAATTGTGGAAGAAAAGAAAAAAACAAGTCCCTGCCAGTGTGAAGGAGCTTGGCGGCAGAGACTTGTTCAGGGGAGATATGACTCTCAGGCATTACTGCCACCGGACACCGAATCCGGTCTCCGGGAGCCATACGGATAATATGTACATGATTAGAGCTAATGGTGATAAGTGCACAATCAGTGCCAAATAAACGTATTTATACCCACTTTCTATCCCATTGACGGCTATGGAGATACAAAACACCACTTCAGGTTTATGCTCTTTTTTTTCAGCACCTGAAAAAAATACCGGCTCTATGGTGAAAAAAACAGGCTCACTCCTGCACTCAGAGCTCTGTGTCAGAGCCCTGCCCGGAAGACCTTTTAGCGATTGCGGCCTTTGCGGGTGTAGTTCTGCAGCTCATATTTGACCACCCGGCGCGTGAGCGTGGCATCGGAGATATTCAGCAGTGCTGCGGCTTTGGATTGGTTTCCCCCGGATTTGATCAGAGCCTTCACAATCTGTTCGCTTTCACTTAGCTTCACCGTTTCCACCAGGTGCAAGCTATCCGATTCTTTCACCCCGATCCGGCTGATATCCTGCAAAAGCATGCCATCCCAGACTCTGTCCTCAGACAGGATAAAGAGACGCTCAATGATATTGCGCAATTCCCTGGCATTGCCCGGAAAGCTATATTGACTGAGCTTTTTGTAAAATGAGGCATCGATTTTGGGTCTGGATTGACCGCTGAAGCTGCAAAAGAACTGCACAAAGTGCTCCACCAGCACCGGGATGTCTTCCTGCCTCTCCCGGAGCGGAGGAATCACTATCTCCACGGTATTGATGCGATGCAGTAGATCCAGGCGGAAATGCTGGTTGGATGTGGCTTCGTAGATATCCCGATTTGTGGAGGAGATCACCCGGCAATCAAAATGCAGCTCTTCCGAGCCTCCCACCGGG
>JAZHDE010000140.1:0-4554 GCA_036584515.1 Candidatus Cloacimonadota bacterium
CGTCCCCTGAGCAATGTGCTGGTCACTCTCAATGCCTCTCTGCGTGAAGCTCAGGGCATTCTGCAGCTGGTGAACCGTAATAATCCCGAGATTCTGGTGATGATCAACAATCTCAATGAAACCATGAGCCGGGCATCTCAGACCTTGGAAGCCTTGAACAACAATCCTTTGCTCAGAGGTGGGATCACTACCACGGATACTCGTTCTTCCACCGGAGTTCAGCGCATTGGGGAGCTTCCCGGTGAGTAAATACTGCCTGGCAATTCTCGTTATATCGCTGCTGCTGGTGGGATGCTCCAGCACTCGCATGCCTCTGCAACCACAGGCCAAGTTCAATGCCGATAATGCTTTGAAGCTGGCTCAGGATTACGAACTGCAGCGTCGGTATGCCAATGCTATCGACACTTATACTTTCGCTTTCGAGCTCTATAAGTCTTTTGCTTCCATGGAGGGGCAAATGCACTGCCTTTCAGGATTGGCAAGAATAGCCAACGATCAGGCAGCCTTTGCCGATGCCGAAGATTATCGCTTTCAGATGGAAGAGATTGTTCGGGATATTGATCCTGGATTGGCTCCCATCCTGCTGCTTTACGACCTGCATTTGGCCTTGGGAGCAGGGGAATACGAGCGGATCAGCACAATGGCAGTGGTAGATTCCAAATTGGATAAAGCCATGCAGATGCAGATCTTATCTTATAAAATACAGGCAGATAGTTTTCTAGGAAGAGCTGATGAGACGCAGGTGCGCAGCCTGCAAAGACTGGCAGCCAAGCATCTGAAGAAGCCTCTGCGTAAGCGGCAGATCAACCCGCAGATCTTGTCTCAGGCCTGTTACGCGCTGGCTTACTATCATTACACAGCGGAAAATCTTTCCAAAGCTGCCAGGTATGCCGAGCTATCCAACCGGATTGATTACAGTTATGGCAATTTTGGCAGCTATGCCTACGGACTTTGGCTGCAAGGCAGAATCCAAGCAGCGCAGTCCGACGAGCCTTCAGCCCGGGCATCTTACCTGAAAGCCAGACAGATCTTTCAGAACTATGCCAATCTACCCATGCTGGACCGGGTGGAAGAAGACTTGAACAAACTTGAGGAGAACTGATGGATATAAAAGGAAAACGGGCGCTTGTTCTGGGCGTGGCCAATAATTACTCGATTGCTTATGGAATTGCCAAAGCTCTGGCAGAAGGCGGCGCAGAGCTGATCCTTTCCTATGCCTCTCCAGCCCTTCTAAAAAGGGTGCTGCCCATAACGGAAGAGCTGGGTGCCAAGCATTGCCTGGAGTGTGATGTCTCCAAAGACTACAGCATCAGAGAGCTCTTTTCTCAGGTTTCCAAGCTCTGGGATGGGATAGACATCGTGGTGCACAGCATTGCTTATGCTCCCAAAGATGAACTCAATGGTGCCTTCCACGAGTGTAGCCGCAATGGTTTTCTCACGGCCATGGACATCTCGGTCTATTCCCTGGTGGCCTGCCTGAGAGAGGCTAAGCCTCTGATGAAGCCGGGTGCCAGCGCCATCACTCTTTCCTATTACGGAGCTGAGAAAGTGGTGCCGCATTACGGTGTGATGGGTGTGGTAAAAGCCGCTCTGGAAGCCAGCGTGCGTTATCTGGCTCATAGCTTGGGACCGGATGGGATCAGGGTAAATGCCATCTCTGCCGGTCCGATCAAAACCTTGTCCTCTGCAGTCATTGGCGGAGTCAGCCAAATGCAGAAAAGGATAGAGAAGTCTGCTCCTCTGGAGCGTAATATTAGTTTGGAAGATATAGCCAAAACAGCCCTCTACCTGCTCTCGGATTATGCCTCGGGAGTTACGGGAGAGACCATTTATGTGGATGCCGGTATTAACATCATGGCATACTAATAGTTTGATATGAAGAAATTTATCAATGCAGCCCTGCCTACCTCCTCTGCTGCCTTTCGCAAGGTGGAGATACTCTTTGATGATAAGATCAGGAAGATATCTACAGACGAGATAGAGACAGAGGAACCGGTGGAACTGATCGATCTGGAAGGAGCCTTAGTTCTGCCCGGTGCCATCGACACGCACACTCATATTCTGGGCGAAAGTGCAGCTCAGGCAAAGCAGCTTCAGAGCTTCACCAAAGCAGCTCTGGCAGGTGGCTGGACCACCATCGCCGAGATGAGCTTTCACAGCGACAGACCGGTCTTTGAGCTGGGAGACGTCCAACACTTCAAGGATCTGGTGGAAGCAAATAGCCATGTGGATATGGCGCTCTGGGGAAACGTCAACATAGCAGATTACCCCTATCATGCGGAAGCTGCTCAATTGCTCTGGACCAAAGGTGTGGTGGGCATTTCGCTCTTTTCTCCCTCGCCCAATCCACATCTTCAGGAGATGAGTTTTGATGAGATCATGGATCTCTTTATGGATATCTACGAAAGTGATACAGCCTTCAGCTTTGAGGGCTATAACACCGAGATGGACAGCAGTTTCAGCTATCCAGCCCAACGTGATGCCATCAAGAAGCTCCTGCGCAGAATGCAGGAGAATCCCATCCACATCCCCAAAGTCTCGAGTTGGGAAACAATCGAGTTTATAAACACCATCTCAAAGCGTTCGGACATCTCTTTTTCCATGTCCATCCGTGACCTGATGGATCTACTGGATGGGGAAGAGGCCAATCAAACCCGCCTGGCGGACTTGGTGGAGCATCTTCCGGAATTCATGGATTTGCTCAAGACCAACAAGATATATATGTTTGGCAACGACTTGGATTGCAATGCCGATTCCAAAGGCGACGGCAGCCGCGGGAATCCTGCCTTAATGGCAGGCTATTCCTATCTGTGGATGCTTTCCGAGCTCTGGAAAGCCCGCAAGATTCCTCTGGCAACCTGCCTGAAGATGATCTCCGAGAATCCTGCCAAACGCATGGGCTTGTATCCCCAAAAAGGCTGTCTGGAAGCCGGATCAGATGCAGACTTCGTGATCTACGATCCTGGTGCCAGCACTCATATGAAAGCCTTTGGCTATGAAAAAACCCTCTCTGGAGCAATCACTGATGTTTACCTGCGCGGACTATCGATGCAGGCAGTAAATTCCAAACCCTCGGGAGTATATCTTTCCCGGCAGACTAATCCCAAACGAAGATATAACAAGACAACCTGGATATAGGAGTAGAACAGATGGACCGGTATTTATCCCATATTACGACCAGCCTTTCTGCCCACCGCGAGCTTAAATACACGGTGAGTGAGAAACGCTGGCAGACTGATTTCCTGCGCTTTTTCCAAAGCCAGACCAATTATAATATCAGCAAAGAAGCTGTTTCCCTGGACATGACCCTGTTCAAAGGTAAGAAGTCCTACAGCTTCAGCATAGACGATCCCGATCTGGCCAAGATTGATTCTGCTCTCTTTGATGCCTTGAGCATTATCGATAAACTCCCCGAAGATCCAGACTTTGTGGATATCGAAAACGACCTCACCGAAGCCATTTACCGCACCAAACCCAATAACATAGAACTCATCTCTCTGGAACAAAAAACGGCTCTTCTGGAAGAGATTGCCAAAGCAGTGGATCCCCACAATTTCCAGATCTATGGCACCTTTATCTGCAATCGTGAAGAATACCGCCTGATTAATAGCAACGGACTTTCCAAGCACTGGGAGCTTTCTCCTATCTACCTAGAAGTGAAGGCTGTGCACAACGATTCTCAGATCACAGTGCTGGAAACCTTTGGCGGAGAGAACTACGATCGCCTGGATAAGGAAGTATTCCTCTCCCGTCTGCTTTCCAAGATCAGCTATGCCTCAAATCCCGTGGTCGATGTGGAACCCGGTAAATACGACGTGATTCTGGCTCCCCGCTGCATAGCAGAATTCATCCAATACCTCAGCTATGGCATGAGTGCCCGGGCTCTGGATCAAAAATCCAGCTACTTCGAAGGTAAGCTGGACCAGCAGGTCTTTCCTGATTATATCACGATCACAGACGACCCCTCTGATAATGACCTGATCACTCCGGATTACAATGGCGATGGTCATATCTACAAACCCCTCACGCTGGTGGACAAAGGAGTCTTCAAAGCCTTCACCTGCGGAAACTATTATCACCACAAGACCGGTCTGCCCAAAAACGGCAACACCTGCACCTGCCTGAAACTTGCTCCAGGAAACAAGACCCTAGGCGAGCTTTTGGGACAGATCAAAAACGGGCTCTATATCTCCAGCCTGCACTATATGAACTTTATCAATGCCAAGGAAACTTCTCTCACCGGTCTCACCCGGGACGGAACATTCCTGGTGGAGAACGGCAAGATCACCAAGGTCGTGAATAACCTCCGCTTCACTGAAAAGATAGACAGGATCATCAAAAACATCGTAGCTTTGGAGAATAGGAGCGATACAATTCCCTTCTCGGATAACTACGAGATGTTCAGCGTTGAAGCAGCCAAAGCCCCTCACGTGCTGGTGAAAGACTTCAATATCACCTCCTCTACCTGCACCATATAAGGAGATAATGAATGGAACAACTGATAAAATCCACCATAGAAAAGATTATCGCTTCCGGCGTTAGCTTTGCAGACGT
>JAZHDE010000141.1:0-4555 GCA_036584515.1 Candidatus Cloacimonadota bacterium
TTGGCCCCGCCCTGGGTGAGCGCCCGGTATTGCCCGTTGTCCGGGTCCAGGGTGCAATGTTTGTCGGGCTCACGATCCAGACAGATTGTTTTCCCCCGCCGATGGCCTGGCCTCAGCTATCGATGCCACCATCCTGAAGGCTGATGCCCTTGAAGACGACATCAGAGCTCTGTGCAACATGGCAAATCATTATCACACTGCCTCTGTTTGCATCAATACCTGTTTCATTGAACTTATAAACAAGCTATTGGAAGATTCCGTCCGAAGCTGCACAGTGATCAATTTCCCTCTGGGAGCTGGCTCCGTGGAAGCAATCGCAGCCGAAGCCAAAGCTGCAATTCTGGCAGGAGTTGATGAAGTGGACATGGTGCAAAACCTCGCCGCACTGCGCTCCGGTCAGATTGAAACAGCCTTTGAAAGCATCCTACGGGTAGCTGAAGAATGCCAAAACCAGACAGTTCTGCTCAAAGTCATCCTCGAAACCTGTTTCCTCAATCGGGAGCAGATCATCACGAGCTGCCTTTTGGCCAAGAAAGCCGGAGCTCACTTTGTGAAGACATCCACGGGCTTTGGCACTGCCGGAGCCACAACCGAAAACATTACTTTGATGCGAGACGTAGTTGGCCCCAAGATTGGAGTAAAAGCCTCCGGGGGCGTGAGAACCAAAGCACAGGCTCTTGCGATGATCGCCGCCGGGGCAAACCGGATCGGCGCTTCCAACGCAGCAGCCATCGTTGAAGATTAGACTTGTTTGGCACCAATGATCCCAGAGAGCTGTTTTGCTCTCTTGACGCCACCGAAGGATATGAATGAAAGTCAATATTGCCGGATATAACATAGATAAAAGCCTGATCGATTCTCTGGAGAGCAAGCTCGCCACTCCGGAGGTCATCTCTGCCGCATATGCCCGAATCAGCCGCAGCAGCAAGTCTGTCACAGACTTGCGTCAAGAAGCTCTGCTTGAGATAGATAAAGCCCGTAAGTCCAACCAAAATATCATCTTTGAGATGGGGCATTCCTCCATCGCCGAACACGCAGTCTTCAATCTGGATATCATCGATGTCTCCCGCTTGCTCACCGATACCATAGAATCCATCCGCCTGGCATCTTTTACCGAGAAATCCCAACGCTACGTAACTCTCAAGCATGACTATGTGATCCCGGCAGAACTACAGAACCACCCTCTGGAAAATGAATTCAAGAGCCTCGTTCAAAAGCTTTTTGCAGAGTACCAAGCCTGCTTTGAAGCCCTAAAAGAAAGCTATAGTAATGCTTTCCCGGAACTCTCCAAGCGCGATCTGGAAGGCAAAGCCAAGGAAGACGCACGCTACATCCTACCCCTTGCCACCAAAAGCCAGATGGGGCTCACTATCAATGCCAGAAGCCTGGAAAACCTCCTTCGTAAGCTGGATGCCAATCCTCTGACCGAAGCCCAGGAACTACATTCCATACTGAGTTCCAAGCTCAGTTCAATAAGCCCATCCCTTCTCCGTTACACCAGCTCCGAGAGCTACTCCTGCAAGCCTCTGGACCTCTCGGTTCTACATAAATCTGCTCCAGAGAAGATCGGGGAATTGAGTCTCCTGGATTACAGTCCGGATCCCGATGACAGGATTCTGGCTGCCATGCTCTATCCCGAAAGCTCTCTGTCCTTTGAAAGTTGTCTAAACATAGTGAAAGCCCTGACCCAAACTGATAAGGATAACTTGTGGCAACAGGTCTGGTGTGGAATGAATGCCTGGCACAAGGTCTCCAGAGCTTTTGAGCAGGCCGAGCTCAGCTTTGAATGCACAATGTCCGAAAGTTGCTGGGCTCAGTTCAAACGTCACCGCCTGAGCAGCATGCAAAAGAGCATCAAATGCAGTTCTATACCCCTGATCATCCCCCAAGCAATTCGAGAACTGGGTAGAGAAAGCATTTGGCAGGAGCTTTGGCAACAAAGCCAAGCCCTCGGCGCAAACCTGGAGCAGATCAAGCCCGGGCTGGGTTCCTACATCCGGCTCAATCTGGACAGGGTCAAAGTACTGGTAAAAATGAACTTCCGGGAGCTCTATCACTTCGTTCGCCTCCGCAGCGATGAACATGCCCAATGGGAGATCCGCAGGCTCTCACAAAGACTGACTCTGGAGTTGAAGCCTATCGCTCCTCACGCCTTGCAGGAACTCTGCGGTAAGAGCGAATTTTCGCAAAAGCATTGACAGAATAGCAGTGTTTTAGATTTATGCAATCACAAATATGCGTCCCTGTAGCTCAGCTGGATAGAGTGGCACCCTCCGAAGGTGAAGGTCAGGCGTTCGAATCGCCTCAGGGACGCCAGATTATTTCTCTCTTTTATGCCAACTGAAGTACTCGCCACCCTCGACCAGATCAGTTTCCAGATTGGTGATAAAACCATCCTCTCCGAAGTATCCTTGGGTATCCATGCTCAGGATAAGATTGGCATAGTAGGCATCAACGGCAGTGGTAAAACCACCCTGCTCAGGCTCTTAAGCGCTCAGATCTCCCCCAGCACCGGTTCCATAACTCTGCGGAAAAACATCAAGCTGGGTTATCTGATGCAGGATGCCGAGATTGATCAGCAGCAGAGCTCTCTGGCCTTCATGCTGGCTCATAAACCCGATGAACTGGAAGAACACCATTGCAAAGCTATGCTCTCTACCCTGGGTTTATCTGAATACGACAAGAAAATTGCCTACTTATCCGGAGGTCAGAGGCGTAAGCTCGATCTCGCCCGGGTTCTGGTGCAGAGCCCTGATCTTCTGATCCTGGACGAGCCCACCAACCATCTGGATTTGGATAGCATCGAATGGCTGCAGGAATATCTGGCTCAGGAAAAAATCACCGTGATCTTTGTGACTCACGATCGCTATTTTCTGGATTCTGTCTGCAACCGGATTCTGGAGCTGGAACACAGCCATGCCTACATCTATGAGGGCAATTACACTGAGTATATCAGAGGTAAGATATTGCGAGCCACAGACCTCCAACGCAAGGAAACCCGGCGTCAGGCCCAGCTCAAGAAGGAACTGGACTGGCTGGGGCGTGGAGCCAAAGCCCGGAGTAGTAAACCCAAGAACCACATCGACCGGGTGAAAGAGCTGCAAAGTAAAAGCTATCTCATCTCCAATGCCGAGCTGGAGATATCTTTCCAGACAGATCGTCTGGGTAAGACTATCCTGGAGCTCCACAAACTGAGTAAAAGCCTGGGAGGCAAAGAACTCTTCTACGGCTTAGACCACAATTTCCAGGCCAAAGAACGGATCGGTATCATCGGCCCCAACGGCTGCGGCAAGACCAGCCTGCTGAAGCTCATCTCAGGCGAACTTGAACCAGATCTGGGCAGCATCAAAGTGGGAGTGAATACCCATTTTGCCTATTACAGGCAGGAAGAAGACAGTTTTGACCCCAGGCTCAGCGTCTACAACTACATTGCCCAATACGCTGAAGTGATCAAGACCAAAGACGGCACCAAGTTCACAGCAGCAGAGATGCTGCAACGCTTCCTCTTTGATGGCAAGATGCAGCAATCCAAGCTCAGTTCTCTCTCCGGCGGCGAAAGGAAGCGACTCTTTTTGCTCAAATCCCTGATCTTTGGAGCCAATTTCATCATCCTCGACGAACCTACTAACGATCTGGATATCCGCACTCTGGAGATCCTGGAAGACTATCTGGATGCCTTCGATGGCTGCCTTGTGATTGTCTCCCACGATCGCTTCTTCCTGGATCGCACCGTGGATTATCTCTTCATCTTCGAGCCCGGTGGCATCCGGAAATTCCCTGGGAACTATTCAGATTACCTGCTGGTACACCGCTTTGAAAAGGAAGAAAAGGAAGAGAAAGCTCTGGATCTGAGGCCTCAGAGAGTGCAGACCAAGCTCAGCTACAAAGAACAGCGGGAATTGAATGAACTGGAGACCCAGATTAGTAGTACCGAGCAGGAAATCCAAGCTTTGGAAGACAAGCTGGAACACCACGCTGCCCAGCTCAGCCACGAAGAATTTGGCACTATCAGCACCCGTCTCAGCGAGCTCAGCTCTCTGCATGAAAGCCTTATGGAACGCTGGTTTGAGCTCTCGGATAAGTTCTGACAATGTCTCACTGGTATAGTTAACTCGCTCTTCTCACCATAAAAGCCCTGACCCCAAAGCATATAGATGCCAAGATCTCAAACCAGACTATTTTATCTGTGCGATACTTTGTGTTGCAAAGGAGAAACCTTGAAAAGCTATAGAATATTCCAAATCTGTTTGATACTGTTGTTACTAGGCATGATATCCGGTTGCGCCGCTGGAAATTCCCGAAAGCGAGCAACGGCACGAGCCCACGAGGAAGAAGAAGCAGCCGCCTCTCCTGAAGATGCCGAAGGTGGAGGCAGTCTATCCTGGGAAGAAGAGGGGAATCAGAACAGCGGTAACTAGTTATAAGAGAGAGGCATATCGGGCTGCCAAACTCCGATTTGGCAGAGACACTCCACAGTCTGGTAATTGGATATGGAGTTTTCTCTTAAGTATAACAGAGGAAAGGAGTGAAAGAGAGTGATACTGAGCTGGGTGAT
>JAZHDE010000142.1:0-4552 GCA_036584515.1 Candidatus Cloacimonadota bacterium
AAGCCTCCCCACCTGCCTTTTGCCGCTTCTGCCCAGGGCTTTGGCGGGATCAACCTGCTGAGTTCGGATGATGCAACCGTGCGCAAGACTCCCCTGCTTTACCGCTGGAACTCCCGAACTTATCCCAATCTGGCTCTGGCTGCCCTGCTTAATTCTGCCCGAGAACATCCGCTGAAGAAGGATCCGGCCAGCTATCTGTGTGCTTTGCCCTTGGCTCCGAGCGGAGAACTGCATCTGAATTGGTATGGCAAAGGCGGAGCGGGTGGAGCATTTAAGTACATCCCTTTCAGTCAGCTCCTGGCTTCCTGTGTGCAAGCTTCCCGCGGAGAGGAACCGGTTCTGCCACCTCAGACCTTCAGAGACAAGTATGTCATTATCGGCTCTGCTGCCTCAGGCCTGCTGGATCTGAAAGCCAGTCCTTATGACTGGGGTATCCCGGGGATGGAAATCTGGGCTACGGGGCTCAGTAATCTCCTGCAGGAAGACTTCCTGAACTTTCCCTCGGGGTTGATGAATTTTACCCTGCTCTTCCTGCTCAGTTTCGTGGTGCTGGTGGCAGTGGGGCGTCTGAGAGCGGGGCTATCTCCTTTGATAGCGCTGGCTATCTTCCTGCTCTTCAGTCTCTTCACTTACCTTGTGTTCAGAGAGAACAGGCAAGTGCTGAACTATAGCTCCCTGATTCTGGTCTGGGTGATCTCCTGGATCGGCATCCTCACCCTCAGTTACATCATGGAAGGCCGCACCAAACAGGAACTGAAGCATATCTTTGATAGCTACCTGCATCCCGATCTGGTGGATGAACTGATGCGCAATCCCCAGCTTACTGAACTGGGAGGCAAAAGCTATCATGCCACAGTAGTCTTTTCGGATATCTACAATTTTACCACTTACTCCGAGAATAAAGAGCCTCCCCAGGTGGTGAATGAGCTAAATGACTACTTCCGCAGCTTCACCAATAGCATTCTGGATCATAACGGCATGCTGGATAAATACACCGGAGACGGCCTGATGGCGATCTTTGGAGTGCCCGTGGAGCGTAATGACCATGCTCTCTGGGCTTGCCGGGCAGCTTTGTCCCACCGGGATTACTGCCGTCCCTTCAAGGACAAGGAAAGCTCTGAGCTCACAGCCAGCCAATATCTTCACCTCAATACCCGTCTGGGCATCTGCACGGGCAATCTGGTGGCAGGAAACATCGGCTCCAAACGCCGCATGGAATACACCGGGATTGGCGACACGGTGAATCTGGCTTCCCGTCTGGAGGGAGTCAATAAAATCTTTCACACCAATATCATCATCAGTGAAAGCACTTACCTCATGGTCAAAGACCAGATGATCTGCCGCGAGCTTGATCTGATCCGGGTCAAAGGTAAAAGCATCCCCACCCGCATCTATGAACTGCTGGCCGAGAAGGGAGCTTCCCGGATGCCGGATTACTCATGGCTGCAGATCTATGCAGACGGACTGGAACTCTATCGCAAGGGACTTTGGGCTGAGGCTATCGAACAATTTGAGCAGTTGGAGAGCGATCTGCCCTCCCGGCGCATGCAGATCCGGTGCCATAGGCTTCTGCGTGAACCACCTTTGCAATGGGACAGAATTTACCCCTGGGAAGACGAATCCTGGGAAGAATAAGGAGAACAGATTAATGATTAGTGTTGCAGCAATCAGTTACGTAGAGCTCACCAAAGCCCATCCTATCCCCATGGCAATGCTGCAATTTGCCATCCTGGGCACTCTCGGGGAGATCGTTTCCCAATGGATAGTGAAGAAGAGCTTCAAATATCCCTTCACGGCAGGAATGACCCTCTGGAAGATGCTGGTCTGGGCAACGCTGGCCATCGGGATCAAGTATGCCTTCAAAGGCTTCACCGGCTTCACGGAGCACCTGATCCACGAGCACTATCTGCCCGAACTCAGCAGGCTGGGAAAGGCCTTTGCCATCTCCAGCTTTATGAACCTGCAATTTGGTCTGTTCCTGGTGCTTATCCACCGGGTGCTGGACAATATCCCTCTCAAAGTCAAGAACTGGGCAAATCTGCACAAAGGCTTCTATTCCCTCTTGTGGTTCTGGATTCCTGCCCACACCATCACTTTCACTCTGCCCACGGTCTATCAGATCGGTCTGGCAGCCGTCTGGAGCGTGTTTTTAGGACTTATCCTGGGATTTTTTAACCGCAAGTAAACCAGCGTGATCCAGAGGCGCGAGCTTCCCTCTCCTCTGCTGCTCCCCCTGCTTTTTTGGCTGGCGGGGATGGTTCTGGCTCACCATTTGAGCGGAGCCTTGCTCTGGCCGGCGTTTCTGGCAGCGGTGCCGCTTTTTGTCACGGCTGTCTGGTGCAAAAGACTGCGGCTTTGGATCATGCCACTGCTGCTGATCTGCCTGGGCTATATCCGGCTGAGCTTGGTGGAGGAGCCCCGAAACCTTTTGGCAGAAAGCCTGCAGGACGAGCGCAGCAAGCTCCAGAGCCTGGTGATTCAGCCACGTCAGCTCATCTCTGCAGAATATAATAGCTACGACGTTTTGGTGCTCAAAGTGGGAGAGGTCACGCTCCGGGAACGGGCTATCTTCTATGCGGATTCCACCCTGATCCCCGGTGCCCTGTATGCAGGATTGTGCGAGCTCCGGGAGCTGATCACCGATCCTATATTGGATATCACGCCCCGCCGCTACAGCGCCAAGATCTATCCCGTGATGGGTTTGAAGCTGCTGCAGGACGGCAAAAAACCTTCCTTTATCCCGGCTCTGAGGCAGAAACTTTTCCGGCGTCTGAAAGAGAATACCGGCTCGGATACCGGATTGGCACAGGCTTTGCTGCTTTCGGACCTGAGCTCCAAGAGTGAGCTGCGGGAAGTTCTCAGCCGGGGCGGATTGGTGCATCTGATCGTGGTGAGCGGCTTGCATATCTACTTTGTTTACTACCTTTTGGTCACCGTGCTGGGCTTCGTCTTACCCCGCCGCTATGGCAGCCTGCCTGCCCTGGTGCTGGCACTGGTTTTTACCGCGCTCAATGGCTGGTCACCACCTGTTTTACGGGCTCTACTGATGATCATGATCCTGCGGCTAAGTAAGCTGCTGGGCCGTCCCATCTCCTTCTTCCAAATCATGGCACTGAGCCTTTGGATTGTGAGTCTGATCTCGCCTCTGGAGATCTTTGGACTCAGTCTGCAGCTCTCCTACTATAGCATCTTCATCATCACCCAAGGTGTGCCCTATATCTGGGTTCATCCCGAAGATCCTCTGCTGAAGCGCATTCCCCGCTATTTTCTCAGCTTTGTCCTGACCAATATCATAGCCTCTCTGGGAATCCTGCCGCTCACTCTCTATCACTTTGGAATGGGCAGTTTGAACGGCATCATCGGCAATCTGCTGGCGGTTCCGCTGATCAGCCTGCTCTTGCCGCTATCCTTCCTGATGGCACTGCTTCCCCCCGTCTGGGGACTGACTGCTACCTTAAGTTTATCCTACCGGTTTCTCAGCCAGTTCTTTATCTCTTGGGCAGGCTGGGTGGCAGAATTGCCATTCCTGATCCAATACCACTACATCAGTTTCCAGTGGCTGCTGGCGGGATTGATCTTGGTGATGCTGCTGCTTTTGGTCTTTCGGGGCAGATGGCAAAGGCTCCGACGGCTTGCCCTTCCCGCTCTGGGACTGATCCTGCTCCTCCTGCTCTTCCCAAAGCTGGGTAAGTTCCATCCCGGAATCTACGTTTACAAC
This sequence comes from Candidatus Cloacimonadota bacterium, assembly GCA_036584515.1. Taxonomy (GTDB): domain Bacteria; phylum Cloacimonadota; class Cloacimonadia; order Cloacimonadales; family Cloacimonadaceae; genus PHBP01. The sequence goes on from JAZHDE010000142.1 coordinate 3,719, forward strand.
TGCGGTAATGCCGATTGCAGCCTGATCCGCCTTGATCCGGATACGGAACTGATGATCGATACCGGTGGAGTCTATGGCTTGGTGGATGTGGATAACAGGCTGACCCACGAGCAATTGCTGGATGATAACTGGATGCAGCGCCGCTTGCTGAAGCATCTGAGTAAAAGCGGAGTTCGTGAGCTGGAGCTGGTGGTGCTCACTCATCTGCACAACGATCATTATGGCGGTCTGGCATCGCTTCTGAAGGCAATTCGAGTCAAGAGACTGGTTATCGATTCCCAAGCGCTGGAGAGCGAGATTTGGCACGATCTGGCACAAGAGCTGGATCTGAGCCGGACGGAGCTGCTGCCCGTGGAGGGCGGAGACAGGCTGAAGCTGGGTTCTGCCGTGCTTCATATCCTGCATCCGGATGCAGAGTTTGAACAGAACGATCCGAACAACCGTTCCCTGGTGCTGCGCCTGGATTGGCAGGGGAAACGCTTTCTCTTTACCGGCGATATCGAGCAGGAGGCAGAGAGCTATCTGCTGCAAAATCAAGCTGCTGAACTCCGGGCGGACTATCTGAAGGTGCCGCATCATGGCAGTATCAGTTCCTCCACGGTGGATTTTGTGAAGGCTGTGGGCGCAAAGGAAGCCTGGATCAGTTGTGCCGGCAGTTCCCGCTTCCGGTTCCCCCATCCGGAGGTGCTGCGGCGTTATGAAGCCGCCGGAACCAGAGTGAAGCAGACCGCCGGGAGGACGATCTTTTTCTCAGTGAACAGTGAACAGTGAACAGTGAACAGAGTGGAAGCGACATCTTGTCGCTTAACAGTGATTAGGGACTAGGGACTAGGG
>JAZHDE010000143.1:0-4484 GCA_036584515.1 Candidatus Cloacimonadota bacterium
GGCATTAACAATCATTCCTTCCCATTCCATCTTGTCTTGCAGGTAGTAAGCTGCTTGCCAGGGATCAGCGATGTAACCATCTCTCTTACCGGAAGCGGCTTGAGCTGCAGCATAGTAATCTTCGGGTTTGTAGATCGGGATGGGAGCTTCTCCATTATCCGGAACGTAAACATCATATAGCTCAGCCGGAACAGGATCGCCAACAGTATAATCTGCCATATCATAGATACCGGTCAAATAAGCGGTTCTGCGATCTTCATAAACGGTCAGGAAGTTCTGCAACTGGTCTTTTTTGATATGATGTTTGATCACTTCCAGACCGGTTTTAGCCAGGTGAATATCGTTGGCTTGCCATTCCAAATCTGCACGAGCAGAGATGGTGGAAGTTTGATCGTCTATGAAATTGCTAAAGATAGTGCCGGGAGCGCTGAATCCGGGAAGTCCGCGGGGATCTTCAACGCTGGCAATCCGATAACTCCACAAGGAAGCCGGCAGGAAGCCTTCATCCATGACGCCGTCTGCATTGTTGTCTATGCTGGAATAACCGTAGTCTTCCATCAATACATCATCAACGTAGGTGGCAGGAATATTATTCGGATCTATATCCATGAAAAGGTAATTAGATCTATCGATTCCGCGGGGACCCTGATCACTCTTCTTCTGATAGTAACTGGCCTTAACTTTGAGGTTCAAAGCGGAACTAATCATTTGGTCATAGGTAGCTATATACTGGCTTTGCACTGTCTCGTCATAAGCATAATGATGCAAAGCATAGCGTTGTGCATAGGAGAAGGGATAATTGACCGAACGATCACCGCGAACTGCAAAAGTGAAGCGTTGTGTGGCGCTGGCCACGAACTTACTTTTGAGGTTCACATTGTAAGAATTGTAGTTGCGATTGCCCGTATCAATACCAAGGAGGCTGTTGCGCCCTTCATAAGGATTGTAGGGGTCATATTCATATTCAAGGAGCTGTACGCCCTCAAACATGTAATCTTCATTGGGATTGCCAATGTAATATTCCTTTAGTCTTCCATCCAGCCATTCTCCACCACCATTGACGTAGAAGGTGAATTTCTCTCTCAGACTTTCCGCCAGAGGGATAACCGGGCCACCAAAGGCAAATTTGACCACGTCGGAGTTTCTTCCACTGCCAATAATATGATCGGTGTTGTACTCCAGTTTGCCGGAGTAATTGGGGTCACCATCTTTTGTAACGATGTTGATCACACCGGACTGAGCGTTGCCATATTCGGCAGGGAAACCACCGGTCATGACCTTCATATCGCTGATAGCATCCGTATCGACCTGCAGGGCGGAACCGCCATCCACAGGATCCGAAACAGACATACCGTCCACAGTGTAGTTCACTTCATTGGGGCGACCACCACGAATATGGAGCTCTCCACCGACGTTTGTGACACCAGCTTGCAGGGACACGATATCAGCAACAGAGGAGACAGAGGCATCGGCAATCTGACCCATTTCGATTGTTCTTTGTGTACCCATGCCGTCGGCACGGACTCTGTCTGTCTCAGCTGTAACGGTAACCGTGGCTATAGTAGTGCCGGCTCGGGTGAGAACCGGGGTTAAGCTGGTGGTTTGGTCCACTTGGATTCTGACGTCCTGATAGACAGCGTCGTTGTAACTGATCAGCGAGAATTTCACTGTGTAAGAACCAGGTGGAATATTGATTATAATCACTGTTCCACGATCATTGGTTTGGCCGCCCGTAATGCGTTGGTTGCCTCTCATGACAGAGACATTAACGTATGCCAAAGGGCGTCCGTTATTGTCCCGCACGCGCACTGCGAGCCGGCCTGTGGTGGCGGCATCAAGCATAGCTGAGCCAAACACCAGCAAAAGTAGTAGGATCAATGCAAATTTCCGCATCGACAAACCTCCCTTCATCCTAGCTGTTTTTTTATCTTAATCATACTGAATTCGAAAAACTTAGTCCCCACCAAGACGGGACTTTTCTTCTTAAAACGCTTATCCTTGAATTGTATAAATCCGTCAAGCAGTTTTTTTGCCACTTTTTTGGCTTCATTCTTGCCTCTGAACCTGATTCAGAGATGGGTTTTGCACTATCCCAAATTCCTGCTGTGCCGATATCCTTTTCCTCGGAAAGACTTATCAAAGAATTGCTCCGTTACTCATATCACAAACTCCACCGCTTGAGCCGCGGCAGATCTGGCTAACAATCTCCCAATCCTGTAGGAATCGGTGCAGGATTCCAGCTTTGTGGCAAGTTCTTCTGTCACAACCGCAATCAGACCCACACCCATATTAAAGGCCTCCAGACTGGCCTCCATATCCAAAGATCCGTTTTTTGCCAACCATGAGAAGATTGGAAGTATTCTGATTTTTCTGAAGCTGATCTCGGCTGAGAGCCCCTCTGGTATGATCCGTTTCAGATTACCTCTTATCCCCCCACCTGTGATATGGGCCAAACCGTGTAAACCGGGATCGCTGAGATGAGGCGAAAGATCCTTCAGGTAGGAGCGATGAACCGCCAGAAGCAGATCCGCCACCGAACTGCGCAATTCAGGAATATAGCTATGGATGGTGAGACCCATCCGCTCGAAGACGATCTTACGCGCCAGGGAGTAGCCATTGGTATGCAGTCCCGTGCTGGGGAAAGCCATCAAGACGTCTCCCGAGCTCAGATTGCGAGGCAGAATCTGATCCTCTTCCACCAGCCCTACAATGGTTCCCGCCAAATCAAAATCTCCGGGTTGGTAGATACCCGGCATTTCAGCCATCTCCCCTCCGATCAAAGCACAGGAATTTTCCTCGCAAGCCTGAACCATGCCTTTGATAATCTCTTCCACCATCTTCCCGTCCATACCGGCCATGCCGATATAATCCAGGTAGAACTGGGGGTAAGCACCTTGCACCAGGATGTCGTTGACACAGTGATTCACCAGGCATTGACCCACGCTATCGAAACGACCTGCCATGATAGCGACCCGCAGCTTGGTTCCCACCCCGTCTGTGCTGGAGACCAAGACCGGATGCTTCCACTTAGACAGATCCAATCTGAACAAGCCGCCAAAACTACCCAGATCGCTCAGAACGTTTGGGTTATAGGTTTTGCGGACCATATTTTTGATGTTGTTTACCGCCTGTTCGCCTGCTGCCACATCAACGCCGGAGCTCTTGTAGTCCATAGTATCTCCTAACTCGTCCATTGCTTTAGTTTCAATTGCATGCTCTCGATTCTCTCTTTATCTGCCTTGTGCAGGCCTGCCACGCTAAACTCAGACACATCCATGGCAGCCATCACTGTACCATAGCGCAGAGCCTGGCGGATGGTATCCGGATCCAGCGAGCCCTTGGCACTGATATAGCCCAAAAAACCTCCCGCAAAGCTATCCCCCGCTCCGGTGGTATCCCGGACTGGGCTGATAGGATAGGCAGGAGCATAGTAGTAGGATTCCTTGGTGATGATAACCGCTCCATACTCTCCCCGCTTTACGACTACCAGCTTCACGCCCATATCAAGGATCAGGCCGGCGGCGACGAACACATCCCGCTCTGTCGTATAGAGCTTGATCTCGTCTTCATTGATAAAAAGGATATCGACCTTTTTGATCAATTCGGTGAGGAGCTCGGGACAGAGCTGAATCCAGTAATTCATCGTGTCACAGGCCACTAAGCTATAGTGCTGCATTTCAGACAGAACCTTCAACTGCAGCTGGGGATGGATATTGGCCAGAAACAGAGTATGGCAGCTCTTGCAGCTTTCGGGCAGCTTGGGATCAAAATCCGCAAAGACATTCAGATCGGTAGAAAGAGTCTCTGCCTGGTTAAAGTTCAAATACTTGCCGGCCCAGCGGAAGGTCTTGCCTTCTACCTGTTCCAGACCGTCCAGATTAACATTACGGGATTTGAGCAGTTCAATTGCGGAAGCGGGATAGTCCGTTCCCACCACTCCGACAATGCTCACCGGACAAAAATGTGAAGCCGCCAGAGATGCATAAAGAGCGGATCCCCCCAGGGCATCCACTACCTTGCCAGCGGGGCTTTCAATAGTATCCAGTGCAATGGAACCCACTATTACTAAGCTCATCAGTTCTGCTCCACTGGCATGCTGTCCACAGGAACGGCAGCTTCGCTGTTCTTCATATCGATATTGTCGATCGTACTCAGCTTGGACATCACCACAATTATGGCAATCAAAGCCCCCAGCATAATGAGAATCCGGGTCCAGTTAAAGCTCTTCTTGCGTCTGTCTTGCCAACGCTCACGGAGCTTGTCATTCATATCTCTCATCTATCCTTCCAGGCTGCTGAGGAATTCTGCGAAACGGCGTGAACCTTCAATCAGGTTTTGCATGCTGTTGGCATAGGAGAAACGCACCGAGCCATCCAGCCCGAACGAAGCTCCGGATACCAGGGCAACGTGATACTTCTCCAGAAGTACAGCGCAGAACTTATCGGCATCGTTTATCCCCTGGCTGTTGTTTTCCAGATACCAAC
>JAZHDE010000144.1:0-4461 GCA_036584515.1 Candidatus Cloacimonadota bacterium
CTGCGGCTCTATTCACCATTAACTTTTCACTATTAACTTGTAGGGGCAGACCTGTGTATCTGCCCGTGAGCCTGGTCTGCCAAACTCCGATTTGGCAGAGGCAGCGGAGCTGCCTGAAGGAAATCTCTCCGAGCCCTGTAAATCTGCGTCATCAGTGTTCTATTCGGTAGCTTGTCCACGACGCGAAGCAGCGCAGCACTTGTCACTCGTCACTCCCAAAAAGCGACAAGATGTCGCTTCCACTCTGTTCACTGGTCACTTGTCACTCCCAAAAAGCGACAAGATGTCGCTTCCACTCTGTTCACTGGTCACTCGTCACTCCCAAAAAGCGACAAGATGTCGCTTCCACTATACGATGCGAAGCAGCCCTAATCACTCTCTATTCTTTCCCCGGAGGCACGGCGAACGCCTGTAGATCTGACTACCGCCAAGCGTTTCAGGGCGACCTGTCCTCCTGCATCCAGACGGCAGAAATAGATCCCTGAGGATACAGCCCTGCCTGAAGCATCCATTCCATTCCAATCAATCCGGTGAGAACCGCTGGCAAGATTCTCATCCAGGATGTCCACTAGCTTCTGACCTCTGATATTGTAGATCGCCATCTGCACCTTCTGCGGACTCTTCAGCTCAAAGCTCAGTGTGGTGGCTCCGGAGAAGGGATTGGGATAGTTTGAAAGCTGTAAAACCGGAGCCGGAATCTGCTCATCTTCGCTATCCACGATCAGGTTTTCCAGCAGCAGTTCGATAGCGGCACTGCCGATTACCCCCCTGCCCAAGGCATCTGTCCAGGGACGGTTCGGCTCGGTGAGCCAAGAATGTCCACAGGGGGAATTGGTGTCAAAGACAATGTTTTGATAATCGTAGAGATTCACTATCACAGCTATCTTTCCCGAGATTGGATTGCCGCTGTTGATAATGAATTCTTCCCTGCCTTCCATAGCGTGATAGAGGTAGCCCAGATCGAGCAGCGTGGTTTCAGTGATGGCACCGGCTGCAAAGCGGTTGATCTTGACGCCTATCAAGCCGGGAGATTCAGGAAAGCCCCAGGCATCTGCCACGGCATTGATGGCAAGCTTTCTGACCAGATACTCCTCTATCCCCAGATCCAGCTCGAGAGCTACCGTGATCGGGACTGCACCGCGTCCAAATTCCTCCCAAACCGGCTGGTTTGAGAGCCAGGAGAACCAAGTTTGCTCCAGAGGATTGACTATGCGGATTCGGGAAACTTTGCTGGAACTCATCTGGTTGAAGGTGGTGGCAATGATCTTGAGATCGTGGTAGCCAACACCCAGGAGATCTGCAGGAATCTCAATCTGATAGGGTTGATAAGCTGTTTGGCCAAGCAACTGGTTATCCACCCAGAATTCCACCTGGTCAAGATCATCCCCCGGAGCGCTGACATTGGCACTCAGGATCTGGCTGCCGGGATTGAGGATTGTGCCCGACAATGGCGTAATACCACTGATCACGGGCGGAAGCATCCCAGAGCTGGAGCCAAGCGTGAAGGTGATGGTCTCACCTGCTGTGCTGATGCTGTGGATGTTCACTGCGTAGGGACTGCCATAGTGCGAAACGCTGGCGGGATTGGTGTGTTGGTTAAATTCCGTCTGATAAGCCTGAGCACTGAAAGCTGCTTCCGAGATTCTGCCATTGACGCTTGTGGAACCATCGGGACGGTAGATGTAGACCTCGTCCGGAGGACCATCTGAATTTCCCTCACCGGTGGGTCTGATGCGGTAAATCAAGAGTCCTGAACCAGGAAGATTGGCTTCAAAGATGTCCGAATCCTGCTTGCGGAATTCCAGCACCAAGTACTCATTGGCAGAAACTGATATCCGGTAAACGTTGTTAAACTCTTCTGTGACGGGTTGCATTGTGTATGTACCGGGGCCGATCTCGGGGATATTATCGATCCAACCACCGTAGCGGTATTTCATATACATCCCCATATGCCCGCCCCCGCTTTCCATAATATCCCAGCAACCGGCCGGGGAAAGTCCGTCAAAATCGTAGTGATAAAGATCCGGAGCTCCCACGCTGTGGAACATCTCGTGACAGAGAGTGCGAACGCCGTTGTGGTTTTCCGGCTGGAAAGTGAAGTCCCACACTTGCTTGTTGTTGATAAAGGAATCCTCCGTGTAGAGTGCCCAGCGATGCGCCCAGAGCAGGTTGTTCCAGGCAGAATGGGGTCCACGGATGATGAAACAGACGTTGTCCACATAGCCGTCGTTATCAGCATCGATATTGAGCACAGCGGGAACCTGAGCGGCTATGGAAGCTATGGCATTTGCCAAAAGAGTATGTTCACGCTCTGTCCGCTGGTAATCCTGATAGCCCTCGGGATTGGTAATCCCATTGTAGGGCATGTAATAAGCCCGTGGATGGCTGTCCTGATAGGAGAGATTGATATCCATGGAGCAGGCAGGGAAGTGGTGAGAGACAAAGTTCAACTGATCATAGCTGACCTGGTGATAATAGTTGCGCAGAGAATACTGATCCTCTCCCTCGGCATTGAATTTGGCATCGTAAACCGAGCGGGGTTCAGAGAACTCGGTCTGATCCGAGAACCGGATATAGACCACGAGGTTATTCACCGTTCCCGTATTGGGTGAACGGCTTCCCCGGACTTGCGAATTCAGCAATTGCACCCGCTCCCGATACTCTTCCGGGGAGATATTGACCCCTGGACGCAGCCCGAGACTGACGGGATCATAGGAATCTACCCTGTAGTCCGAGGGCACCGGCTCACCATCAGAGCTGATGGCATAGTAATAATAGCCATCGCCAGGACTTTGCAGGATAGTGAAACCCGCGCTGTCGTGCAGACGGTTGGCAAATTCATCCCCCGAAGCGAGCAGATTGAGCACGGAGCCATCGGGTTGAATCACCTCAGTAGGCAGGTTCTCAAAATAAGCAGCGAACAGCACAAACGGCAATACGGCGAAAAGCACAAGAACAATATTTTTCATCAAAGTCTTCCTCAATGCTGATCTTAAGCAATTTCCATACCTAAATCAAGAGTATAGTGCGATTTACTCTCTGCTCCCGACTATCTTATCACTCCCACTAAAGAAATATCTCCGCTTGGAGCATTTTTCTCTTGACAAGATTAGTAGGACTACACAATACGTTAAGTAATAGTGATATGTAGGCAGGAATAGTAAGCAAAACATCACTTAATAAGGAGTACTTATGACAGGCGAAAGAATTAAACAGCTCCGCAAGGCTCTGAAGCTTTCCCAGGTTGAGCTGGCAGAAAAGCTGAGCATCAATGCCTCTGCCATCTCGCAGATGGAAAGCGGCAAGATCCGTCCCTCCCTGGATACTATGATCCAGCTCAATAAACTGGTGGGAGTTAATCTGCACTGGTTGATCACCGGTAGCGGCAATATGTTTGATCCCGGAGCGGGACAGAACTACAATCCTGCCTCCAAACAGCTCACCCAGCTTCAGGAGATGCTGAACCGGCAGCTCCAGGATATCATCGATGCCAAGACCAATCTCAACAGTGGCGACGTGATAGATTTCCACGTGACCGGCGAGATAGCAGCCGGCCCTCCGGTCGAGAGCAACGAGGGAGTGCTGGACGTGATCTCCGTGCGCCGCAGCATGATACAGGGCGTTGTGGACGACTTTATGTGTCTGCGGGTCAATGGCCAAAGCATGGAGCCGGAGATTCTCAACAACGACGTGGTGCTGATCCGTCCTTCCAGCGATTGGAATTCCCTCTCCGGCAAGATCTGTGCCGTGCGGGTGGATGGCTCCATCACTCTGAAGAAGATGGTTCTGGACTATGCCAAGAAGCTGATCTTCCTGCTTTCTCTGAACGACACCTATCAGCCCATCGTGGTCGATCCCAACGAACATCAGGACATCAGCCTGATCGGCTATCTTTTCTTCCTTTTCCGCAAAGTGCAGTAGGGGGCAGGGATACCAGTGCTTAAAAGGAGACAATATGGATAGATACCTCACCTGTTGTGGCTTGTATTGTGGTGCCTGCAGCAGCATCCTGTTGCGTGAAAAAGAAGAGGGCAATCCTGAGCTGAGCAGCTATGTCTGCGAATACGATGAGAGTTCCTGCGGAGGCTGTGGTGCCGGGGAACTGCAGAGCTGTGAGTTCACCGCTTGCTGTCGTGAACACCAGGTGAGCACCTGTGCTTTTTGTCCGGAATTTCCCTGCCCAAAAATCAAGGAATTCAGCGTGGATGAGTGGCCACATCACCTGGAAGTGCTGGATAACCTATTGCGTATGAAAGAGCTCGGAGTGGAGGCCTGGCTGGAGGAACAGAAGCAGAAATGGCTTTGCCCACAGTGCGGAGCCCGAACGCATTGGTATGGAGCAAAATGCCACAAATGCGGAGCTGTCTGGGAACCTAAGTACCGGTGACTTGAATTCTGAATCCATACTTCTTCCTTATTCCTGGCGGAGTCTTCGCCGTGTCTTCGCCCAGTCTTCCCGAG
>JAZHDE010000145.1:0-4385 GCA_036584515.1 Candidatus Cloacimonadota bacterium
CGCCCGTGCCTGTCCGCGACGAAAAAAAGCCCGGGATGTCCCGGGCCGGGGTGCGAGAAAAGCCCTGTAGGGGCGTGAGCTACTCTAACAACGCACGCATTCCAAACGCATCTCATACCCATGAGACACGCATGAATTTACATGGGTGTCGTATTAGGAAGAGACTAGAAGATAGGAGTTAGAGGGTCGTGTCCATATAGTCCAGAGATTGTTACCCATCAGTAGATAACGCCCCTTCAGGGCTGGTCTCGGGGTTGGAGGCTCAGTTTCGATGGGCTGCCGCCCATCGCTATCAGATCGCCCCTTCAGGGCTTACCGGCAGACACACAGGTCTGCCTCCTCTGGTTAATAGTGAAAAGTTAATGGTGAATAGAGCTAAGTGAGCAGTCTCCCAGCTTTGCGCTTACCGGACTTGTCACTGGTCAATCGTTACTTCCACAAAGCGACAAGATGTCGCTTCCACTTTGGCCACTCGTCACTTTCCAATAGCGACAAGATGTCGCTTCCACTCTGTTCACTGTTCACTGTTCACTGATCACTGATCACTGTTCACACCCAGCCCTCCGGAATGAGACTTCCTTGCAATTAGTTAAAGCCGGAGCGTAACTCTACTTTATCAAAATCATCTTACGTGTCTCTATAAAAGAGTCACTCTCCATTCTGTACAGATACATTCCGCTGCCAACTATATTACCCCGTTGGTCTTTGCCGTCCCAAACCAGATTGAGCTCCAGGCTGGGAGAAGGTCCATCAAACAGGCTTCTTACCAATTGACCTTTGGTGTTGTATATCCTCAGGCGCAGTTCCTGACCAATAGCTTTGACTTGCAGGCTGATGGTCGTGCTGGGATTGAAGGGATTGGGATAGTTCTGTGCCAAGCGATTCTGGGCTGCGGGAATCATATCCTCTTCATTGGAGACAGAATTCCCGGTGGAGAACCTGCGGCTGGTGGTGAAATTACTATAACCGGCGGGGTTCTGGGCACAGACTCTCCAGAAATAGGTAGTATTGGCCGCTAAAACCGGCGCTTGATAAGTTGTGGCTGTTAGATTTTCGGCTTCATGTGCCAGGGGCGAATAATACGGGCTGGTGGAGATCTGGATTTTATAGCTTTGTGCCAGGTAAGATGATGCCCAGCTAAAGCTGGGATTCATGGGCTGTCCCGAAGCATAGTTCAAGGGGCTGAGCAATTGTGGCACTGCCGGCAGCTCGGTGATCTGCCCGGTGGTAAAGCTGTGATCATCGCAGAAGGGGCCGGTACCCTGTTCGCTTTCGGAGGCAACTCTCCAATAGTAAGTAGTGAAGGGATTGAGTCCACTCATCTGATAGCTATTTGAGGGATTTCCAATCATATTGACCAGATAGCTCTCAAAGCCCGGATCTTCCGATACTTGCAGGTGGTAGGCATTAGCCCCACTCACCATACCCCAGCTTAGCAGAGGATTGGTGGGAGCTTCCAGCTGTCCATTAGCCGGGAAAATCGGGGCGGGAACTGCTACTTGGCTGATAATCTCAAAGGGATAGTAGTTGGAATCAATCTGTCCGGTGGTAAGATGTGTGATCCGGATATGGCATTCGGCGCTATCCACCAGAGGCAGACCCTGCCAGGTGTAAGTGCCATTATTCAAGGTGGAAGCTGTGACAACAGACCAGTCCTGTCCTCCATTACTGCTGAATTCTATCTTGACGCTGCCCAGGCTGTTTTTAGCTTTCCAAGTGATGGTCTTATTAGTCCCATAGAACCAGACTTCTCCTCCTTTGGGCTGGGTAATCTGAACATCCGAAACCTTTAGCCTGAAGGAGATGGTTTCTCCAATCTGGCTCACTTCAAAGAGGTTCAAGCCACCGGCGGCATTGTTTCCCAAAAAGCCGTTGGGAGAAGTGGATTCATTGATCATGTTGCGTCCGGCATCGGCAGAAAAGGCTGCTTGGGAGATGACCCCATTCGTGGTGGTATTCACTCCCCCTGGACGATAGATATAAAGCTCATCCGGAGGACCTCCGGCATTGCCGTTTTCGCGGGTATCGAGTCGGTAAACCACCAAGCCATAACCCGGCAGAGTAGTATCGTAGATCGTGTCGGCTTTGCGGTATTCCACTATATAGCTTTCATTGGAACGCCAGGAGGGAATCCTGTAGATATTGTTTGTGGAGCTCGTTGCCACCGGGGAAAGGGTGTATTGACCGCTTTCTGTGATCATCGGGGGAGCCGGTACCCACTGTCCATAACGGTACTTCATCCACACGCTCATGTGTTGAGGTGGATTGGTATTGGAAGCCATAATATCCCAGGACCCGATAGGTGTGATAGTGCTATCGTTGTATCGATATAGATCGGGAGCTCCCAGAGAGTGGAACATCTCATGGGATAGCACAGAGGCACCACTGGAGGCCAGAGAGGTTTCCAACTGAAAATTGAAGTCCCATACCAAAGCACCCTGGATATAGGCATCCACGGCATAAAGAGTCCAACGGTGAGGCCAAAGCAATTCCGCCCAACCATCAGGAGAACCTTGGATAATGAAACAAACGTTGTCTATGTAGCCATCGTCATCTCCATCCAGATCAAGGCTGGCGGGAATAGTGGGAGCAATGGCAGCAATGGCATTGGCCAGAAGAGTGTGTTCGCGGATGGTTCTATCATCGTTATCCGGATTGTATCCCTTGGGATTGGAGGCCGATTGCGGGCTGTAATAAGCTCTGGGATGCACATCGGTGTAGCTCACGATGGCTGTGCCATTGGGTTCCGGATAGAAGAATGAATCCACATTCAACTGCTGGTAGGATGCAGAGTAAAAGTAGTTCTTCATGGAATTGGCGCTGGGAGAGGCATCGTTAAACATGTTTTGATATGTGGTTATGGGTTGGGAAAAATCGGGACTGTCCGAGAACTTGATGAAAACAACTAGGTTGTTGAACTGCCCTGTGTGGGGGCTTCTACCGTTGGAGTAATCACGCATAGATGAGTTTCTGGCATACTTGGTGTAGACTTCTTCCTGAGACAGATTCAAGCCCACGGGAAGCGAACGGGAAGCAGGATTGTCTCTGCCCACCAATAGCGATCCCGGCTTGATTGTAGAACCATCGGGCTCGGCATAGACATAGCTGCCGTCTGCAGCCCGGACTATGGTGTAGTTCTGTGCATCGTGGAGCCAGTTGTGAAACTCATCTCCAGAGGCGAAGATCTCAATAGTGGTTCCATCGGGCTGAACAGACTCAATGGGAAGGGATTGGTGAGGCGCTGCCTGAAGCAGAGAGCCAAGCAGCAGGGCTAATATGATTATAGATAGGGCGTTGAGTTTCATCCATTGACCTCTTTATTGCATTTTGAATCACAGTCACATTTGAATTCGTTCTTGTGGGGCTTAATCAGGAGTCTGGGAGCAAAAAAGTATTGCTCTGTATCCAGATCAAAACCCTCGTACTCTTGAATAAGGCTGGGGTTCACCAGAATTTGCAGATCATGGTGGCGCAAAACCTGATCATCTTCCCTTTGTTTGTCGTAGCAAATCGCAAAGCGAGCTCCGCTGCAACTTTTAACGGTGAGGATCAGGCGGGGAAGCCTGTTCTGAGAGTAATAAAGCTTACTCTTTCTGAGCAGGAACTTATAGGCTGTATCGGTTATATGTATCATTGGTTTCCTCATAATTATAGGCCATAAGAATACCATTTGCGTTCCAATTCAAGGATTATTTGCTAGTATCACGGAACTCCCGGATTCCTCCGATGTAGCACAGCTTCCTTCCCCTAAAATAAAAAAACCCCGGAACTTGTCCGGGGTTTTTATTATATGAAGGTAGGGGTCTTACTTGACCATAACCATCTTTCTGGTTTCGGTTTGGTTACCGGCATTCAGTCTGTAGTAATAGATACCGCTGGAAACGGCGCTGCCGCTGTTGTCGGTTCCATTCCAGACATAGGAATGACTACCAAATCCCAGTTCGCCATTAACCAGAGTCTTCACAAGCTGTCCCTTAACATTAAAGATGCTAAGGTTAGCAGGTCCGGCAGCCGGCAGGCTGAAGCTGATCGTGGTTGTGGGGTTGAAGGGATTGGGGTAGTTTTGGTTCAGCATGTTGCTGACGGTCGGGGTCACGTCGTTTTCATTGGCAGTAACGCCAATCGGGAAGACGACCTGAATCTCCGCAAACATCACTTCGCCGCCATCAGCGGTCGGGTGATATGCGGGTGTGATTGCATTTGAGCCCCAGGTGAAGTCGTTGTACATCATAAGACCGATCTTACCAACTTTGTTCTCGCCCTGCATTGAGACAAATTGAACTTTGTCAGCAGGATAAACCCACATGGGTTTGATTCCATTGAGGGCAGGAGTTTCGATGTTGTTCAGAACGATGGGTTCGCTCCAAGTCTCACCATTGTCCGGA
>JAZHDE010000146.1:0-21755 GCA_036584515.1 Candidatus Cloacimonadota bacterium
TCCCTGGACACCCTCACCGAAAAGCTTGGTACCGACGAGGTGGTTCGCTTCATGCGCCAACCATGATAGCCGCAGCGGGCTATCTTGGTCTTCCCCGTATATGCACGTGCTACCCTGATACCAATTGTAGTGGCATCTGAACCGGTCTTCACTATAGCTGCCATTTCACAGCAGGGAATGCACTCAGTAAGCTTTTGAATCAGCTTGTTTTGAATCTCCTGAGTGAGAGAGAAGCAGAAACCTTTGTTCTTGATCTGAGCAATGACGGCGTCATCCACTTCATCTTCACGGTAACCCAGGATAATAGGGCCATAGGCACAAAGATAGTCGATGTATTCATTGCCGTCCACATCCGTGATTCTACCACCTTTGCCGTTATCAAAGAAGATGGGATACTCGCCGGGAACAAAGTTGTAGGGACGTCGTATGCCGGCAACCCCACCGGGAGCCAAGCGTTTTGCCTCTTCAAAGAGAGCCATGCTTTTGGTTAAATTCAATTTATCAGCCACTAGTTCCTCCTATCTGGTCCACACTGTTGCAATGCCCATGCCACCACCTATGCACAGGGAGGCCAGGCCTTTTTTCACATTACGACGCTTCATCTCGTGCAGGAGAGTCACTATAATACGGGAACCGCTGCAACCAATGGGATGTCCCAGAGCAACGGCACCACCATTAACGTTTACGATGGCAGGATCAAGTTTTCCGACCCCCTCCTGTTCCAGACCTTTCAACACTGCCAGAGACTGAGCCGCAAAAGCTTCATTGAGTTCAGCCAGTTCGATATCAGCAAGCTTCATTCCAGTCTTTTCCAAGACCTTCTTAATGGCAGGGACAGGACCGTAACCCATTATGGATGGATCCACTCCGGCTGAAGCCGTGTCCATGAAAGTGGCAAGGATTTCCAAGCCCAATTCTTTGGCTTTATCTTCGCTCATAAGCAGCAACATGGCAGCACCATCATTGATCCCGCTGGAATTGGCAGCTGTTACTGAGCCATCATTCTTGAAAGCAGGTCTGAGTTTGGCAAGACTCTCGGCAGTAACTCCGGCTCTGGGCATTTCATCCTTGTCGATCACAATGGGATCACCCTTTCTCTGAGGCAGTATCACCGGGACGATCTCGTCGGAAAAAGCACCGGATTTCTGTGCAGCTTCAGTTCGGTTTTGGGACATGGCTGCAAAGGCATCCTGGTCTTCTCTGCTAAGATTAAACTGATCTGCCAGGTTTTCTGCTGTTATGCCCATGTGATACTTGTTAAAAATGTCTGTGAGGCCATCATGAACCATGAGGTCAACCATATCTTTATTGCCCATTCTGGCACCCCAGCGGGCATTCATGAGAGCATAGGGAATTTGGCTCATGTTTTCTGTGCCACCCGCTATGATGATATCAGCTTCACCGCTGCCAATCATCAAAGTGGCAAGGCTTACTGCTTTCATGCCTGAGCCACAGACCTTGTTTACTGTGAAGGAAGGGATATTCTCCGGCACCCCGGCACCAATAGCTACCTGTCTGGCAATGTTTTGACCGTAACCGGCACCACAAACATTACCAATGATGAGCTCGTCTAGAAGCTTGGGATCAAGCCCAGTTTCAGAAAGAATGGCTTTTACGACTGTCACGCCCAAATCAACGGCCGGGACGTCTTTGAAAACGCCGCCAAAAGTTCCTATAGCTGTGCGTTTTGCGGAAACGACAACCACTTTTCTCATGAGAACCTCCAGTATTCATTTTGTTATTTTCTGCAAGTCTTAAATCCTCAGCTTTTTCGTCAACCCCAAACTCTAGAATTATTCCCTTTATTCGCGATCTGTACAGCATCTCATTGACATTATATACTTTAAGAATGCTCTTGCTTTTAGAATGCCCCCCTTGTCTAGCCCCTACCCTTTTTTGAATTGACATAAAGACTTGAGAAAAAAACGATGACTCCCATGGAAGAGATTGTATTAAGAGAAATCAGTGATATGCAGATTAAAGAGCTTCCTGGCTCTTGGGGAACAATTGCGTTCTATGAAGCTGATGCTTGTCTCTACCTGCTACTCTGCCCCAATCTCAAAAGAAAAGTAGCCATGCTGAGAGATCAAATCGATTCTGATGGCACTTTTCGTGAGCTGGTAGCTCAATCTGACTATATCAGAATCAGCCCGGCTGATAACGCTCTTTCTGCTTTGATAGCTTTCAAACTAAATTGCATTGAGCTGATGCCACAGCAACAGCAGCGCCAGATTGCTCAGAAAGACTATACTTACCTGGCACTGAATGCTTGGAAATATCCCTTCATCTCCAGCCAGGACTATACTCTGGAAGAGTGGAACTACATTGGCCCCTTTCGGGATCGCTTCCTATTGGCAGAGTATGCGGATAGCATCTCACGTATCCTGAAGCTCCCCAATTGCGAGACCGGAACTTTCCCTTGCGACAAGTTTGATCAACAGATCTGCAAGGGCTGGTGCCTGGCACTGAACCCTTCAGAAGAAACCGGCAAGAAGGAATCATTGGAGAAGCTGGAAACTCTTCTTTTTGAGAGCTTCATGGTTCCTGGGGATGCAGTGATCAAGCTCCTTGAAACAGAATACGACAAGTATTTTAACAATCTGGAGTTTGAGAAGGCAGAGCTATTCAGCGAGCAGATCAGCTTACATAAACGGTATCAAAGCTGGCTTAGATTCTTGATTTCTGCCAAACATCTGAACTATGAGGATGAGAGAATAGTCGTGCAAGACGGCCAATTATGCAGAGCTTTTGACGGTGATCGTTGGTTGGATTTGCCCACTCTAAAGCTGGAATACAGAGTCAATGAACTTCTGGCTCTGGATAAATCTCTGGTGGATGAAGCCAAGATCCTCTATGACTTTATCACAATTAATAAGAAATAAAGCCCATTAACCCCATGATTTTCAAGTAAGAATAAGAGGACACACAATGTTCAAAGAACTCAGTTCCCTAACTATAGTACAAAGAAGCTGGCAAGGGAAGGTGCGCGATATCTACGATCTGGGTGATACTCTCATGATCGTCACCAGCGATCGGATATCTGCTTTTGACTTCGTTTTCCCCACTCCCATCCCGGATAAAGGTAAGATTCTCACCAAGATCTCAACCTTCTTTTTCCGTGCTACTCAAGATATGGTTCCCAACCACCTGATCAGTGACAGAGTTGAAGATCTGCCCAAAGAGTTTGCTCCTTTTCACGAGTACCTGGCAGATAGGTTTATGCTGGTAAAGAAAACCAGAGTTATCCCCTTCGAATGCATCGTGAGAGGTTATATCACAGGAAGTGCCTGGAGCGAGTATAAGCGCACAAACACCATCGGTGGAATGCTGCTTCCTGATAGCATGCAAGAAAGTCAACGCTTTGCCAACCCCCTCTTCACCCCCAGCACCAAAGCCGAAAGCGGTCATGACGAAAACATCAGCTACAGAGAAATGCTGCAAAGAATGGACCAAAGCTTGGCAGAAAAGATCAAGGACTATTCGCTGGAGATTTTTAACTACGCTCATGACAGACTTTGGGATGAGGGAATAATCCTTGCTGATACCAAGCTGGAGTTTGGCACAATCGGATCTCAGGTCATACTGATCGACGAAGTCCTCACGCCTGACTCTTCCCGTTTCTGGGATGCTTCCTCCTACGAGATTGGTAGGACACCTCTCAGCTTTGACAAGCAGTTTCTAAGGGACTATCTGGAAAGCATCAATTGGGGCAAACAACCACCCGTGCCCGAACTGCCGGATGAAGTAGTTCAAAAGACCAGAGAGAAGTATATACACATATATCAAGTAATAACCAAGGACACAGAATACAAATGGTAAGACATATCTGCATTGTTGACGATGAAGAAGAACTCGTTAGCAACCTCAAATACGAGATAAATCATCTCCGGCCTGATTGGGAAATCCATGGCTTCAATTCCGGTCTGGAAGCACTTAAGCTAATCCTTTCGGGACAGATAGACGCCCTGGTGACCGATATTGCCATGCCGGACATGGACGGATATGAGCTCTTTTGGAGAGTTAAAGATTACAAAGAAGACCTTCCTGTGGTCATGATGACCGGCTTTGGCTACGACCCCAATCACGTACTGGTTCGCTCCAAAGTCGAAGGCCTGAAAGATATTCTTTACAAGCCCTTTGATACCCAGAAGCTGGTTGAGCTCATAGATTCAAGGCTTCCGGATAAAGAGATGTGAGAGTTCACAACTTTATAGATCAGCATTTACTCAAGAGAACGGGGATCAGCTATCTGCTTTATCCCCTTTCTCTTTTATACTTGGCTGGGCATAGAATCAAACAAGCTAAGGACAGATTAAAACAATACAAAACCCCTTTGAAAGTGATTAGCATCGGAAATCTAACTGCTGGAGGGAGTGGCAAAACTCCTCTCGGTCTGAACCTTGTCTCTTTCCTATCTGAGAAAGGGTTTATCACTGCTATCTCCCACCGGGGATACAGAGGACACAACGAAAAGGGAGCCACTTTAGTGCAACCCGGGCTAGAGATATCACCGCAGACTCTTGGTGACGAAGCTTGCTTATATGCCACAAGCTTACCGAATACTACTTTGGTAGTTGGCAGTGACAGAGTGCAGGCAGCTCGACTGCTGGAGCAACAGAAACCCGATATTCAGATCCTGATCCTGGACGATTCCTTCCAAAACAAGAAGCTCTTCCACGATATAGATATTGTAGTTATCAGCTCAGAAATGGGCTTGGGTAACGGCTTCTGTTTACCCGCAGGATATCTGAGAGAACCGCTTTCAAGCCTCAATCACAAGCACTTCGTTGTGCTCCTATCGAAAGGCGGAAGCATCCCCCACCATAAGTTGATCGCCCAAATCAGGGCACGCACTTCCAGGCTATACTTTGCAGACTTATTTCCAGGCTATGTAAAGAACTACGATGGTGACGTTGTAGGTCTGGATGAGCTTCTGGACAAACATCTGCTTTTGGTATCCGGAATAGGTAATCCTGCTTCTTTCGAGGATACAGTCCGCAACGTGGGATTATCTTGGGTAAAGCATCTACGCTACCCGGATCACTATAGATTTGAGGATGTCTCAGATGTTTTGGATGAAGCCTGTGACTACATCCTTTGCACCCAGAAGGATATATTGAAACTGGGACATCACCAGTCCCTAAAGCATAAACTCAGGTATATTGAGCTAGCTCTTAAGTGGCAAGATGATAGCTTTGAGAGGGATCTGATACAAGCTCTGAAAGGGCTGGCATAGTTTTACACTGCTTCCTTTGATTCTGGGTTACAAAACTTGACCTCTCAATATAGAATTCCCATATCCTTCTTCCAGACAAACAGATAGCTCCCTCATTTGACAGTTAAGCCATAACTTACTGTAGGATAAGCTTTTCCTTAGCTCCCGTTAAAGAATCGCTAAGGGATTGCTAAGGGATCGCTAAAGAATCGAATTAGGGAGCAGGGGAGAAAACTATTGTATTTTGTACGATGGAATTCTGCGTATTATTGCTTTGAAACCAGTAGATACTGAGCTGCAATTGCGATGGAAGCTGTCTCTGCTCTGGTCACCAAGTTTCCCAGGCTTATCTGAGCCAACCCCAAGCTCTCAAACAGACCTTGCTCCTCCGCACTCCAGCCCCCCTCAGGTCCCACAACAAAACACGGATTCAACCTGCCCATATCCAGATCCTTCAGCCAAAGATCAGGTCTGTATTCACTGCAGACAATTGGCTTATAACCCTCGTTACAGATTTCCTTCAGGCAAGCTTCCAAACCCATCGTTTTGTGGATTTTTGGCAAATGAGGGTTATCGCATTGCTTCACAGATGCAAGTGCCAGTTTGTTAAACCTTGCCAAGGCGGAGTCCCCGGCTTTCCTTACAGTATATCGACTAATAAAAGGGAAGAAATCACTGGCTCCGAGCTCAGTTCCCTTCTCAATCACAAGCTCATCATTCTGAGATTTCAATAGACTGAAGGCCAAAGCATAGCGAGGGACTTCAGGTACTGGCAGGACTTCCTCTATCCTGATCTGGCTTTCGTTTTTAGCTATATGGACAATGGTGCCCAAGCCCAACCAACCCAAGGTATTATTAAGCTTGATGATCTCACCTACTTTGTGCCGGGTAACCAGAGCCAGATGATGATGTTCTGCGCCCGTCAGGCTTATCTGGTCTCCCGGTTTGGGATTAGGTGAGACAAAGATGTAGGATGGCATCAGGAGAAGAATTCTTTCATTTTGTGAATGAAGCTTTTTCCCGGCTTCAGCTCTCTTTTATGATCGTAAGTTTTGAGCTGAGTATAGAGATCTGTTTCTTCTTTACTTAGTTTGGTGGGGATTACGACCATGAGCTTGACTAGCTGATCACCTTTGGAATAGCTGTTCAGGCCTTGGATACCTTGTCCCTTGAGCCGGAAGATTCTCCCACTCTGAGAGCCGGCAGGTATCTTCATCTTGGCAGAGCCGCTTATTGTGGGCACAATGACTTCGTCCCCCAACACTGCCTGAGATACAGATATGGGCAGCTCCAGCACAATATCATTGCCACTGCGTTCAAAGACGTCGTCCTGTTTCTCGTGAATCATCACCAGGATGTCGCCGCGGGCTCCACCTCTGGCTCCCACGTTGCCTTGCCCACGCAGTCTGATGTATTGTCCCTCTTCTACTCCAGCCGGGATCTTTACATTGATCTCCTGAACCTTTCCTACCCTTCCTTCTCCATAACACTTGGTGCACTTGTTTTTTACAATCTTGCCTTCACCCCGGCAGGAGGGACACTCTGAGGCCGTCTGCATCTGACCAAAGAGGGATTGCACCACTCTTCTCACCTGTCCCGTTCCATGACACTGGGTACAAGTCTCAGTATTGCCATCGGCAGAACCTGTTCCATT
The DNA here is from genome assembly GCA_036584515.1 of Candidatus Cloacimonadota bacterium. GTDB lineage: Bacteria > Cloacimonadota > Cloacimonadia > Cloacimonadales > Cloacimonadaceae > PHBP01. The sequence goes on from JAZHDE010000146.1 coordinate 6,870, forward strand.
ACAGCTTTCACAGGGAGTTTTCACTCCGATCTTGATCTTCTTCTCAGCTCCTCCGGCTATCTCCTTTAGAGAGAGTGAGAGCTCAATCTGCAGGTCTTCGCCCCGGTTTGAAGAACGTCCCCGTCCTCCACCACCAAAGCCACCACCAAAGATAGTATCAAAGATGCTGCTGAAGCCACCTCCGCCAAAGAGATCGCTGATATCTTCGAAATGGCTGAAGTTATCCCAATTGAAGCCACCGCCGCCGAACTGACCCTCTACTCCGGCATGACCGTATTGATCGTAGCGCTGGCGCTTATCCGGATCAGAGAGAATCTCATAAGCTTCTGAGGCTTCTTTAAACTTTTCTTCTGCTTCCTTGTTATCCGGATTCTTATCCGGATGGAACTGCATTGCCAGCTTGCGGTAGGCCTTCTTTATGGTTGCTTCATCGGAGCTTTTCTCAACTCCCAATACTTCGTAGTAGTCTCGTTTATTTGCCATTCAAACATATCCTTAAGAGTTTAAAAGAGATGGGGAGACTGCGAGAGCCTCCCCTTATAGGTTTCTTTACTTATCATCATCGACGACTTCAAAATCTGCGTCGATAGGTCCATCTTGCTTAGCTTGTTCTTGTTGCTGTTGCGATTGGGCAAAGTCTTCCGGATTGAAGCCTTGAGCATTGGGATCAAAGCCAGCTCCGCCTTGCTCTTGCTGCATATTGGCATAGAGGATCTCGCCAAGCTTCTGAGCTTTCTTGCCCAGCTCTTCCTTGATGCGATCCATCTCTGCTTTATCGGTGGCTTTCTCCATATCGACTTTAGCTGTCTTGATGGCATCTTCGATCTTGGCTTTCTCATCGGCAGAAAGCTTGTCGCCATATTCTCCCAGACTCTTCTCAGTGGAGAAGATCAGAGTATCCAGCTCGTTCTTGGCGGCTACAAATTCCTGTCGCTTCTTATCTTCATCAGCATGCATCTCAGCATCTTTGATCATGCGCTCGATGTCTTCCTGATTAAGGTTTCCGGCGCGGTCGATCTTGATGGATTGCTCCTTGCCGGTTCCTTTATCTTTGGCAGATACGTGCAAGAGACCGTTGGCATCAAGATCGAAGGTAACTTCTATCTGCGGAACCCCTCTGGGCGCAGAAGGTATTCCCACCAGGTCAAAACGACCCAGAGATTTGTTATCCTGTGCCATAGGACGCTCACCCTGCATCACATGGATGGTCACTGCTGTCTGATTATCTGCAGCAGTGGAGAAGACTTGACTCTTCTTGGTAGGGATAGTGGTGTTGCGGGGAATCAGAGTGGTCATCACAGCACCAAGAGTCTCAATACCCAAAGAAAGAGGCGTCACATCGAGCAGAAGAACATCGCTCACCTTATCATCACCGGAAAGGATAGCTCCCTGGATTGAAGCTCCAATGGCAACCACTTCATCAGGATTAAGGCTGCGATTGGGCTTCTTGCCAAAGAATTTTTCCACTGCTTCCTGCACTGCGGGAATACGTGTGCTTCCACCGACCAAGAGCACTTCCTGAATCTCAGAAGCACTGAGCTTGGCATCAGTCAAAGCCTTTTTGCAGGGACCTAGACTCCGCTCGATCAGGTCTTGGGTGAGACGATTGAACTCAGCCAGACTAAGATCCAGATTCAAGTGTTTGGGACCAGTGGCATCGGCTGTGATGAAAGGTAGATTGATATTGGCTGTTTGAGTTCCAGAGAGCTCAATCTTGGCTTTCTCAGCTGCTTCACGAAGTCTTTGCAGAGCCATCGGATCTTTGGAAAGGTCAATTCCTTCCTGAGCTTTGAACTTTTCCAGTATCCAATCGATCACACGCTTGTCAAAATCATCTCCACCCAGGTGAGTATCACCATTGGTGGAAAGAACTTCCACGACGCCCTGAGAGATATCCAGGATGGAGATATCGAAGGTTCCGCCACCGAGGTCATACACGGCAACTTTCTGTTCTTTCTTGTTTTCCATGCCATAGGCCAAAGCTGCAGCAGTGGGCTCATTGATGATCCGCTTCACTTCCAGTCCGGCGATTCTGCCGGCATCTTTGGTGGCTTGACGTTGATCATCATTGAAGTAAGCAGGAACAGTGATCACAGCTTCTGTGACTGCCTGACCCAGATAGGCTTCGGCAGTTTCTTTCATCTTGGTGAGCACCAGAGCCGAAATCTCTTGCGGAGTGAAGTCCTTGCTTTCGGAATCAATATGAACAGCAGCCTGTCCTTTGAGTCCGGACATCACTTTGTAGGGGACCTGCTGAATCTCACTGGAGACTTCATTGTAGGCACGTCCCATAAATCTTTTGATTGAAAAGACAGTATTGAGGGGATTGGTCACAGCCTGACGCTTGGCCAATTGACCCACCAATCTCTGTCCATCTTTGGTGAAGCCAACCACGGACGGGGTTGTCCTGGTGCCTTCTGCATTTGTTATAACTACCGGTTTACCGCCTTCCACGACGGCAACGCAGGAATTGGTTGTACCAAGGTCGATACCTATTATCTTTCCCATGGTTTCCTCCCTTTATTCATTATTATTAATATCTTCATCAGTTGCAGCGGGTTTACCGCTGGATACAGCCACCCGTACCGGGCGGATCACAATATTTTGCATGGTATAGCCATTTTGAATGATGGCAGCCACGGTGTTTTCCTCAAAGTCTTCGGAGGGAATGTGAGCCAGAGCTTCATGCTGCGCAGGATCAAATCCCTGCCCCAGTGCCTCGATCTTCACCACTCCTTCCTTTTCCAAAACATTACGAAGTTGCTGCTCAATCAGGCTTACGCCCTGAAACAGCTTTTCGTCTTTGTCCAACTCGGCAAATTGCGCCAGAGCCCGCTCAAAATTATCCAGAACGTCGCACACATTGAGAGCCAGCTTCTCGGTAGATCGTTTGATCCAATCGGCTTTCTCCTGATTGGTGCGTCTGCGGAAGTTTTCAAACTCTGCCATCGATCTGAGGTATTTATCCTTCCACTCATCGCGTTCTTTGTTCAGTTTAAACAATTCATCCTCTTCTTCTGTAGCTTCTTCCGCTACCGGGATATCTTGATCCGGTTCCAGTTCCGGGTTTTCAGCTTCATGGTTCTTGTGTTTAGACACAGACTACTCCCTTTATTTCACTACCATCATGCCCTTTCGGGTTGTGATGGTTATTGTTCTGGTTATATCCCTGATCAGGGGGATAAGCTTGCGATACTCCGTTCTTAGCGGAGCGACTATTCCCAGATATCCGGGAATTCCAAAGACTTCATAGCGACCATAGATCACCACAAAGTCTTGCCATATCTGGTTGTTCAAATCCTCACCCATGAGCACATTCACCTCTCCAATCAAAGGCTTGGCCCGCATCACGTTGAGCAGAGCGTCCTGCCTTTGCACCAGATTCATGAAGCTCAGAATGGTAGCTTTGGAGTCAAACTCTGGCTGCTCCAGGAATTTGACCGATCCATCGTAGTGAATGAAGAAATCACTGATCTCAATGAAAGCCTTGTGCAATTCCTGCAGAAATGAAGAGACTATCAAGTTGTCCTGATGCATGTTCTCCCGCATCTCAATCAACACCTTGTTGGCGATATCATAGATTCTCAGACCTACCAGCTCATCATTAAGATAGCGCACCAGTTTCTTTAGCTGAACTTCACTGATATCGTATTCGCACTTCAGGATCACGGTTTTGTCCAAACCACTATCCAAACTCATCACAAAGAGTAACTTGCGGCTTCCAATCGGAAAAACGTCCAGCTTGGCAAGATAACCATTGGATACTTCCGGCTCGGCCACAAAGCTTAATTGATCCGTCTCCTTGGCAAGAAGCTGCATGATGTAATGCAAGGCGCGAGGAGTATCCTTGTAGTTGTGGATCAGAAGCTCCCTCAGAATATCCATGCGTTCATACTGCACATTTATGTGTTCTGTTTCAATGAGCTCAAGATATTGCCGGTAGCCCTTAATGGTGGGCATCCTACCGGCTGATGTATGGGGCTGATGAATCAGGTTATCCTGTTCCAGCTTAAAGAGATCCAGGCGCAAAGTGGCCGAGCTCACATCCGCCAGATACTTCTCGTTCAGAACTCTGGAAGAAACAGGCTCATTGCTGCAGATAAACTCATCCACCAGCGCACGTAATGTATGATTCAAGCGTATTTGATTCTTCTTCATCTTCCTCTTTCCTTGAGTTAATTAGCAGTCACAACGCTCGCCTGCTAATCTGAGTACAATCTAATCAGGTGTGCTAAATTGTCAATCAAAATGTGAGACTGCTTAAAAACGTACCAACAACCTATCTGTGATGATGGGCTTTAATCCACTATAAACCCTCACTGAAAACTTCAAATCCAATCACCAAAACTTCAAATCGGGGAATTCGCTCCATAACAGGGGTATTCGGGGCTGGTAGTTTTTAACACCATTTCTTCAAATACCATCACCGTTTCTTCAAATTTGATCACTGAAAACTTCAAGCTTTTATCATACTTTCTTCAAATCACTATCACCATTTCTTCAAACTTTTATCACAGAAACTTCAAATGGGATTCCAAAAAAAAACATGGGAGACACCGGGCGGTGTTCACACGTATCGGAGGGCATTCTATGTAGGGTCTGTAGGCTACCTGCAATGTCTTCTTATGCCCGAATTCTGTCAATCAATGAATCTCTCGTCTTTCTTATCGTATTGAGTGGAAAGGACTTGACCACCTGTGCGGGGGGTGCGTAGTAGCACCCATAAATCAACAGTCGGGTAACCGAGAAGGAGATCAAGATGACCAAACAAAACAAGAATCGCAAGGAGCAGGCAACGCTGGAGGAGATGGTAAAATCAGGCAGCCAGATAGTTCTGATGCATGACGATGGCTCAGAGCAGCCAATTGAAGAGATTATCGAAGCCAATCAAGCATCCCAGGATGATCCATACGCTAACGAGTTCCACTATAAGAGCTGGTGGAATCAGTTCCGAGGCCCCTGGCTGCAGTCGGAGAAGATGACCGAGGATGAGATCAAAACCAGAGCTGACGATGCCTGGGAATGCGGAGACTACAAGGAGATGATCAACCTGATGGCTGAGCTGATCTGCAGGCTGGAAAAGAAGTAATCGTCGGCACTTTATCACATAAACCTGGTTCTGCCGGGTTTTTATCTTGGGTATTATTTAACGAGGGCACGGAGCAGCCAGTTGAAGTCATGGAAGTGAAGGCAGGCATTACTTAACCTTCTGTGCGATGACGATTAGGTCATTCATTCTGTCCTGACCAATCTGTTCAGTGTGTTCAATGATTTGAAGCGAAGCGTTTTCAATCTCACTTAGAATTTCTTTTCTTGTTCCCAAATAACGTACTGGAAAGCCTTTGCAGAAAATGCATTTACTGTTCGTATCAAAACCTTCTAATCCCTCAGGATATGGAAATTCACAGCACATTGAACTGAGCAGGTAGAACCCGCCTGGCTTCAAAACGGATACTATATTTCTCAAATATCTAATTCTATCTGCCCCTATGATGCAATGCAGGCAGTGATTATCTATCACTATATCAAAAAAGTTGTTCGGGTAAGGTAAGTTATTTGTTGCATCCGATGTTATAAAACTGACCTTAGATGACTGCAATTCACCTTTTTCTTTTGCCCACTCAACTGCCTGATGTGAAATGTCAGTACCGCAGACCTGAAACCCTCGAGATTCAAGCCAGAAAGACAGATTGCCAGCACCACAACCGATATCTAGGACATTTGATGAATCCGATAAGGATATCTTATCCAACAAGGAACTCATCTCGCATATGCTCTGCTGGATTACATCCTCTGTATCCCATCCAGGAAACCCCGCGTTTCTTTTAGCTTGGTAAGCCTGGTCATGGTAAAGGTAATCAGGTTTGGGTTGACTTTCTTTCATAATGAAGCAGATTTTCCACGTGTGATTATGTGTCAAGCAGCATATGCGGTTACGGTCAAAGTCTGAAACAAGTATTTGTTAATGTCACTGAAAACATCAAGTGATATCTCAGAAGGGCAAGGCAAGCAACTGGTACTTGGCGAAGTCGGCATCGAAGTTATTCCCGATGGCAAGGGTGATGGTGATCTGGGTGCCTTCCTGTTTGATATCGAATATGTAAAGGAAGCAGTTGCACTGGTTGGTCAGGATGATGTGGGGTATGACCTCGTATTCCTTATCTAACTTGTGACTGATGTATTTATCATCCCGGCAACTTGCTGGTGATGCCTGGGTTGTATCCCCTAGTCCAGAATCCTGATTGTGAAGTTCATATAGTATCTTGGAGAGTGGCAGTTTAATGTTGGTATCCAGATGATTCAGGGCTACGGCTTCATTGGCTATCTTGCTGCCCGTTACCGCTCCATCCTCGATGTGATTAGCGAAGATACAGCGGTTCTGTAAGCCTCTGGCATCGAGCTTGCCGATGGTGCAGGTCTTACCACTGAACTGGCCTTGGGTATTGCCTACGTTGTCCCATATCTCATAGAAACCGCAATCGGCTTCAGTTTCGATCAGACAGTCATAGTAACCTGAGTTTTCCGTTTCTATCATTCGCTTCCCGGTCTGCCAGTCGGCTCCGGGTCTGAGTAAGCGGATATCCACTCCAGTCTGTGGCTTTCTGATGCCGTCTTCCATGATGTAATAGCTGATTCCATATTTGAACATTTATGCTCCTCTGTATTTATGGTTTTATGGCTTTATGGTTTTCTGTATTTATGGCTAACTTGAGGTGATATCATCACCATCGTCTTCAATGATGATTATGCCGAAGTCGATGTAGCCAGGACTGCCGATGTATCTGGATTCAAGTGAGAACTTCACCTTCTCAGGAAAGTCGTGCAGATCATCCGGACACTTGGGAAACTGGGAGACAGTGACCGGGAACTGGCTTCTGATCTCATTATAGGCATTGTATTCCAGATAAAGATTGCCTGTTGCGGTCAGGAAGCTCATCAGAGTGTAATACTCATCAGGATTGAGTACTGCCTGAAGATCGAATGAGTCTTCCCTGTATTCGTCTCTCTGATAGAGTTTGGAAGGATCAAAGGCATTCTTCTTGTCGATGGGGGTATTTTAAAAGCCTTGGTGGATTCTAATCCACCGTTCTTGTAGAATTACCTTGTGGATATATGTGGATATATATTGAGGGTTTGGTTGGTTAGCATACAAAGGGCTGCCTGGATATGTGGCAGCCCTTCATTACTTGGTCAAACTTCTTTCAAGAAATATGAAATATCACACCTTAAAGAATCTGGGATTTTGTCCTAACGAAGTAATCCACTTCAGTGTGTTGCCGTTAATGAATCTTCAGGGCTGTATTCATCATAGTCATCCCAACTCCCCTGACAATAAAGCTGAGACGACAACAATGACATCACAAAAGCAAGCAGTAAACTTAATGTAACTCGCATAAGTCCCCCTAATTTATTAAAATAAGTTTTGAGAGTTTTGAGCCCTCTTGTGTTCTGAGGCTACAATAATAGACTCCACTCGGTAACAACTTGCCTGATTCGTTACGTCCATCCCACTTAACAGCTCCATCTCCATTTACGGGGATACTGATTATCAATTGGCCTTTAATGTTGTATATGGATAGAGTTCCGGTTTTGCTCCTATCAGGTATTATGTAGCTGATGGTTATTGCATCTTTGAATGGATTTGGAAAACATGATAAACCGAGTGCAATAGATGGAGGCATAGGTTCATAAACTGACACCGGCTGACCATAATAAACTCCATTGATCTCGCAAGCTGCAGAAGCTATAACATTATCTGGCTGATCATCCCATTCTTCATATGTAGGCCAAACCCCCTTGCCCATCCTCGAGTATGATGACTTGTTGCCCAGCCGGGGGCCCAGTATTCATGGAATCTAATGTAGGTCGGGATATAGTAATGACTCAAATAGTGCTCTCCGTCACAGGTGCAGATCCATGGATAAGGCCAATCATCTAAGAAATGAAAGACATAGAAAGATCCGACAGATGAAAAGTTCTCGTGAATTATCTCATCGGTATCCGGATTATTGTCCAAGTCAAATTCGTCATAAGCATAAGTAATATCACCTTCATTCCGAATCCAGTGGTTTTCACCAGACCCCAACAATCCAATGACTTTGTAATAAACGTTACCATTGATTTCCGTAGATGCGACTACCTCTCTGATAAGCTGATACCCGCCAGCGGACAAACTTCTCCACCATTTGTTTCCCACGTGCAATGGATTATAGGAGTATAACTCTGGGTCTTCCCTCGCTCTTCTGAAGAATTCTTCTTTTTGCTCTTCGGTAGGTTCAAACTGGGTCTGAAGAATTGACGCTGGGGTTGTGTATGCTGCTCCCCATAAGAGCAAGCCTATTACAAATAAGAACATTTTACGCATGTATCCTCCTATTTTAGATAAATCAACTTTGTTGTTTTACATAACCGACTATTCATTGAGATTTTGCACAAATACATCCCAGAAGATATGGAGTATCCATTTTTATCAGTACCATTCCAAGAAAACACTCCTGTACCATGTACAAGTTCTCTTCTAAGTGTCTGGCCCTTAACATTTAGTATCTCAAGGATACCATCCGTCGCCTCTGACGGAAGATCATATTTGATAACGGTATCGTGTTGAAATGGATTTGGGTAGCAGTTTATCTTTATATTAGATATAGGGGTAGTTGTATCGTCCTCTGCTAATACTGATGTATCGCCATAAAGAATCCCATTTATCTTACAGGCTATTATTGAGATGTCTGTACCATCGGGAATATCGTTAGTCCATTGAAACATCCCGAAACCCCTCGCCCAGCCTATTATTGTCATACTATTATATTGTTCCGGATGGTAATATTGATGCCATCTGAGATATGTGGGAATTCCGAATGCACTTAAAAAGGATTCATCTAAGAATGTACATTCCCATGGGATTATTGACGGATAACTGAATGAAGTCATATCGTGATAAACCCAAGTTTGACCCGAGAACGAAAAATCCTCGCTAACCAATTCAGAGGTAGACGGATCATTATCAATATCGTTTTGATCGTAGACTAGAGTGCTATCCCCTTCGTTTCTTACCCAAAAACCTTCTCCTGATGCTCCAGTCCCGATAACTTTATAATAGATGTGGTTATTTATCAGCAAAGAATCAACAACCTCTCTGACAAGGTAGTGTGGACCTCCTAATGTCCCACGCCACCATTTATTGCCCACTTGTAATGGATTGTAGGAGAACTCCTCAGGTCTGTCCCTTACCAGTTTTTGGTACTCGGTTTCCTGAGCATATGAAAGAGTTGTCTCGTTGATCGGGACATTCGTGGGAATACAGACTGACATTACTACCCAATGCAGTAGCAAAATGGACAGGCATATTTTTTTCATGCTTACCTCACTTACACTCATTCAACAGAACCATTTATATTATAGAAGACAGATTAATAGGATTATTGAGAATGACAAGTTCTTCTTCTGTTTCTCGGCACCTTCCTAAAAAAAGTCCTCCAGCTTGGCTTTGAGGGTCTGGTTGGAGATCGTGAGGCAGAGTATCTGCCGTAATTGTTTATAGCTGAGTTGGGGTTCTCGCTTCATTTTAGTGTTTTCCTTTTCTATTGTCCAAAGAACATCTTGATGGCAACGCCGATCAGCATGAAGAACTGGGTAGTGGAGACGCCCAGAAGCAGCTTCATGTTCGTCTCCACTCTCGCCATACGAGTTACCAGTGAGTTATTGCTGTTACCATTGCCGTAGATCTCCTCATGCACACTGTCGATGCGCTGTATGAGCACCCCACAACCCAACCAGTTGTGCTGCGGGGACCCCGCAGACTCGGGTTTGCATTGGCAATCCATGTCTTATCCTTGTTGGTTAATGGTTAGTAGCATCAGATCCCTGCTGTCGGGATATCCTTGAGCAGGAAGATCTTGTTGGAAGTGACTCCGGAGAACTCGGTGGAGATGACTACGGTAAACAGACCGTCAGCTTCACCCGACCAGTCCACTGTCCAGCGCAGACCATTGAAGATCACCACTCTATCCAGACCCTTTGATACGATCACGATAGTGGTGTTCTTGCCCATGAAGGCAGAGCTCTCAAGGAAGTTCTTCTGCTTGGTGGACAAACCCACGATAGTCAGTTCCACAGTACTTGTCCGCTTACCCGGTATGGCATAGTTCCGGGTCTTGAGCTTGGTGATCTTGGAATCAGCTTTACCTGGCTTCTCAGCCAGTTCTCCAAGCAGATCGAAGTTGGTGGTCAGTTCGGTCTTGGTACTGCCCTGAGTGGCATAGAGCGTATTGATATCAGTCTCGGTATAGGTGCCTATCCCGAAGTAGATATCGTCTGCGACCATCACATCCATCAGGGCACTGAACTGCAAATCCGACTCCACCATGGGAGCCGGATATGTCGGTTGGGAGATGGGGTTAGGCATCTAAAATACTCCCTTGATGGCTTTGCCGATACTGAACAGCCACTTGCGGTTATGGAATACGTACTCTACGGCTCCCCCTATCGTGCCGAAGATCTTCATGACCAGATTGGTCTGGTTACTGGGGAGGCTCTTGGTGGCACGCTCGACGGCCAGTTGCTTCTTGGCATAGTCATCGAGGTTCTTGGTTGCCGGGTTGGTCTTGATATCCTGGATGATGTCCAGGATGATCGCCAGAGCCGAGTTGATCTTGGTCTTATCCAAGGTCTTACCCGTTACCTTAAAAATGATCCAGACACATAGAATATCCCATACAGTTTGGAGTTATAAATCAGACTGGTTTTTGAAATAGTGCATAGTGAAATGCAGGCTGATCCAGTGTCATAAATGATAGAAACGAATAGTTATTGACAAAATCACCCAAAGAAGATGCTTTGATTATCCGTATTGAGGAGAGATAATGCATATTAGACTGGATAATAGACTGGAGCTGCTGTTTACGATAATGCTGCTTTCAGATTATGAGGACGGAGGCTTGCTAGCCCGGAAGGATAACGGGCAGGCTGAGCAGGCGAGAGCGCAGTTTTCCAAGTGCAGCTCGCATCAGGCAGTCATAGATTTCTCCAAGCTTTGGATGGCTGAGATCAGTATGGATTCCATACCTTATTATGCCATGTCGCTAGCTGAAGATTACTCCCTCAATCCCAAGATCGATCTGGAATACCTCTTAGAGGATGTTACTGATCTAGAGACCATCTCAGCTTATACGAAAAAGCTGAAAGCCTTTGCCGAAGAGAGTGACTTTGACGGATATTTTTTGAGGCTTAAAACTGACTTTGCTCCTTATCTGGAGAAAATCAACTCCTTGCTGGATAAAAGACCGGTGCAGGCTATCCTGGAACGCTATCTGGGAATGAAATTCCCCCGGGTGAATATCGTCCTATCAACCCTGATGAAGCCGTTCATGTCGCTAACTTTTCCCGGAGAAGAACAAACTGAAGTCTATTCTATTACCAGCTATCCCGGGCTTCTTCTTGCTGAACAGAATCAAGGGCTGGAAAGAGTCTTGATCTGCTCTGTCTGGCATGAATTGTCGCATCATGTGATCAACCCACTGAGTGAAAAGCTTTTTGAGAGTGATGAGATGATGCGTGACAAAATGTATGAATTGTTTTGTCCCTTGAATGAGAGCATTATCTGGGCGATCACTATCAGACTTTTACTGGCTGAGGGTATCATCACGGAAAAGAGCGTGGGGATCATGATGCAGAATGCTATAAACAACAAAGCACCAATGACAGAAAGCATGTATAAGTTATTGATAGATTATGAATCCAAACGCCACTTGTATCCAAGCATTTCGGCATATTTCCCCGTGCTTTTCGAGGTGATCTGTAAGTGAACCAAGCCACCTCAAACACCCACTCGCCAACATACAAAACCTGTCTTATATCATTTTATAGTCCGCTAATTCAATAGGCAAAGCACAACCACCAGGTCAACACTTGGAACCAAGAAACCTGATTAACTCCAAGTAACTTCTCTCCCCTTCAAGAAATGCCATATGATCCCTTTGTAAATCCCATGTGATTCCGAGGTGGGACGAGGGATTCACGAGGGAATCACCTCTGCATCATAATAGGTTTGTTTAGGTGATGAAGCGGGGGGAAATCTCTTAAAACCAAAAAGAAATAGGTCAGAGTTCACCCTCTACGACCACGAAGTAGTCTATCATCAGACCGTTCTTGAAGTTGTTGTAGTCGAATGTCTTGATCTCACCCAAGATCTCGATGTTGATGGCGATGGGCAGGCAGGCCAGGCTCCAGGCGTTGGATCTATGCGTGGACTTCTTTACGTGGATGATATCCTCGTAGGCGAAGTCCTTCTTCTGGTTGTTCTTCACCTGGATATAGTTAGGGAGAAAGAAGCCGAACTCATCATAGTTCTCCACGATCTGCACTTCAGAAGGCAGCATCCTCTCCAGTCCCATCCACTGGCCTTGGGCGTTCCGCATCTTGATCAGGAAACCATTACCACAGGCGAGATAGAACTTGATCATCTCAGCCAGGATAGTGGTCTGGTCTTCACAGGCAGGAAACTCGGCAGCTTCCATCCAGGACTTGACCTGGCTGTTCTTGCAGTCGAACTGCATGATGGTCGCCATCGTCAGGGCATCGATACAGCCGGAGTGGTACTCATCGGTATCCAGGAGATTGAGCAGATTGCTCATGGAGTATGGCTGAGAGACCACTTTCTTGGTCTCGGCAGCCTTAGATACCAACTGCTTACCGATCCGCTGATACTTGGATAGATCTATGGGTTCCGGCTTGTACTTGCTATCCAGGAGATCAGCAGCTGAACTTATCGCCAGGTTGTAGGCACCAACACGCATAACTCTCACGATCCCGCTCCTGTACCGCTTTTCAGCAGGTCAATCTTGGCGATCCTGACCAGTCTGGTACCGTCTATGCGGCTGGTGTAATACTCGATACTAGGCAGGTCCCGGTTCATCAGCTTCAGGTAGATACCTCGGAACTTCTCTTTGAGGGAGTATAGTTCAGAGTCCGGATCGGATGCATTCTGGGCATTGACGATCAGGAAGACTGTCCAGGCGATATTGGTATCCACATACTGCCGGGATGTGCCATGCTTACCTGTCTCGGAATCGAGGATCAGTATTGCGCAGGGCAGGTTCTTGGGAATGTTGTCCTTGTTGTAGAGGGTCTCAGCCACTCCTGCCATATTCAAAGCTTCAGAGATGCGAATACGTTCGGCTTGGTACTTCTCAAGTGCGGTCACAGGCTCACCTCTATATCGTTCAACTGCTGATAGATCCACTGCTCCCGGTTGGCGATTAGCTGAGCAAATACATTACGGGCAGCAATGCCTTCCCGCTTGATCTTTCCCCTAATGAGATAGGCGATCTCGGCTACGGTCAGAGCTTTACCCGTCTCTTTATCAGTCCAAGACAGGTGCTTGCGTTCGACCCAAGCGATCAATGGAGCGATCGGGGTCCAGGAAGGCACTTTACCGGGGAGGGTGGGCAAATCGGGTTCCCTGAAGACTTTGCTTGCAAAGGATTGAGGGTGATAGCGAAAGGCTCATGCTTCACGTTGGAGCCTACTCTCAGAATCATGGCTGTATCTGTGGTTTGGAGTAGATAGCCGGTATTGCCATAGAAGTCGCCCTTGTCATAGATCTGCTGTGCCAGTATCTCCTTGCGGGACTCGGCATCAATCACCGAACCAATCAAATGCAGACGGCTCTCCAATGTGGCATAGATAGCCCGGTATATCTCGATCATCAGTTCCTCAGGAGAAGTAAAATCACGATCAGGCATCAGATAACTCCCACCCGGATAGCACGAGGCTGTCTGGGCTTGAGTTCGTTCAAGCGATCCAGACCGGTAGGATTGAGATAAGATTGCAGGATAGTGAGTGCTCTTACCTCAAGGTTGGCTTTGAATGCGTCTATTTCGCTCCCTGTGAGCAATTCAGTAGCAGCCTGGTCTAATCCTACGGTCTTGACTATTCCCTCGCCCAGGGTCTTCAAATTGAGAAACTCACATGTACTGTGCAGCATCAGGAAACAGAACCCAAAAACGGGTTCCCTGGAGACTTTGCTTGCAAAGGATTTAGGGTGTGGCGAAAAGAAATCAGGAACGGTTCCTCTTCCGGCATATCTTCGTGAGTTGCCCGATCATAGTGCTCCTGCAGAACCAGTGAGTGGATCATCTCCATCACCAGTCCCTGATGCTCCTTGAAGATGCCATTGTTGGACATCTCTTTTGGCAGGTTGAGCATGGCGAGCATGGCGTCCGTCTCGACCGGGATAGGAATCACTTGCCCTTCCTCATCATCTCGGAAAGTTCAATCGCTCTGAGCCCCACTTGCTTCGCCCACTTGGAGGCTAACATACCATTGGCGGCTCGTTCCTAATCTCCGGCACTGATAAAAGTTAGGGTGTTCTTGAAGCCCAAGAGTCCCTTGATGCCCAGATTAAAGCACATGTTGAGCAGCACCGACTGACGAACCTCATCGAGCTTATTATAAATCTCGGGAATCTCATCGATAAGCCACTGCTCGCAGTCCCGGATATCTCTCTCCAACATGGCATAAGCCTCTTTCTGGGAGATACCACAGTCATCTGTCATTCCCGACCTGATCGGGAATCCATTCATTACTACGATGGTCAGTTTACCTGCTGTGCAGCGATATGGCTTCAGCCTCAAACCTTCATGTCTGACTAACTGAGCTTTGATTCGGTTCATCAACGCTTCGGTCATGCTAACTCCTTGTACCAGTTGTGATCATCGATCCGGAGCCAGGAAAGCACTACTCTGTATGCTGACAAATCAGGATGAGCAAGGATGAGACAGATTTATATTGACAGCTATTGCATCAAAAACTATTTAGTTAAAGTGGAGATTATGATGAAAACATGGATTCTCAACATTGCCTGTTCAAAATCCTTTTGGATTGTCC
>JAZHDE010000147.1:0-4368 GCA_036584515.1 Candidatus Cloacimonadota bacterium
CCGGTGTCTGTCTTGGTGGTCACGGCGTTTTTCCTTTGAATACTGTCTACATGAGAGATCCGGGAAGTTTATGGGACCAGGCAGCTCTTTGACAAATGAGCCCAAGTTCAGGCCGTAATCCAGCTTTAGGGCTTTCTTGAGATAACTGAGTTTTGAGTAGAAACCGTCACTTTGCTTCCTGTTATGTTTACGCAGCAGAGGTGATTCCATGCCCCAAAACTCCGGAGTATCATAGTAAAAATCATTGAAGGCATCCTGATGGCTGAAGTCCACCACTGCTGCCCAAGGACCCCGGCGCAGGTTTACACAATACTGCTGTTTATAGTAATCATATGAACCGGCTTCTGATTGCAGTTCGGCATCATATTCTGCCTTTCGCAGAGCTTCCTTGGTATGTATATGGATAATCCCGCCGATAGCGGCAGAGCCTCCATAGGCAGAGGCGTTTCCTTTTATCACCTCTATATGATCGATTTGCTCGATCGGTATCTTGCTGAAATCATATTCTTCACCATCAGCGTTCTGTGCCACACCATCCAGTAAAACCAGGCTGTGACGGCTGTAACTGCCAAGCAGAGAGACAGTTTGCCGCTCACCTCTAAGTCTGGTATCGGTTGTGAAAAAGGAGGAATTGCTCAGCAGAAGATCTCCTGCGGTGCTCATATTTGTATTGTTCTCAGGAAGGATCAGATTGGCTCCCAGGGCGGGTGATTCCTGCCGGAATTCTGCCCTTACCCAGATTGGTTCCAGGCTGGGCAGATCGCTCCTGAGGATGATGGGACCCACAAGTGCACGGGTGCTGACGATCTGAGGATGATAGCCAATTCTGGAGATTTGCAGGCTGTCGGCCAGGCTATTGATGCTGAAACTACCATCGGGATCACTGAAGACATATGAAGAACCGTCTGTAATGGATGCACCTTCTATTCCGAGCCCATCTTCAGAGAGTATTCTACCGGTGATCCCGGCCAGTCTCACAACCAAGAGCAGCAACAAGAAGAGCAGCAGCAAGCTTCGCTGAAAAAACATGTTCACCTCATAAACTAAATTGTGACTTGAGATGAACGGCTGGCTTCACTCCTTTCACCGTGAGTGAGAGCCATACTTGGTGGCAGGTTTCCTGGCTTTCAGCGGGCTGGGTATCAATTACCCAAAAGTGCGCCTTCCCATCCAGTTTTCGGACAGTGACGAACTTAACCTTATATGTGCTGATTACAGTGGCGGAGACCGCTTCCGAATTTAACGGAATTCCCTATTACCTTGTGCAAAAGCACCATCAAGTCACAGTGAGACAGTCTTTCCGGGTGAGACTTTCGTCAAGCTGAATCTTAGTAGAAGGGACTGCAGCCCTCAAATTGGCCAGAGAGGAAACTCTCGATGGCAGAGGCAAGCTTGACAGAAAGTCCAGAGCATTTTTCTTTAGTCTCTTATGAATGATATGATGGTTTTCACCGTATATGAAGTCAGCTTGCACATCAGGCAGGTGCTTGAGACAAGCTTGGAGCCCCTCTATATCTCGGGTGAGATCAGCAATTTCACTCATCATAGCTCCGGGCACATGTACTTCAACCTCAAAGATCCCAATGCCACGCTGCGCTGTACATTCTTCAAGGGGGCAAATTACTCCCTGAAGTTCAAGCCTGAGGATGGAATGCAGGTGATCTGCTTTGGTAAGATAACGCTCTACGAAAAGGGTGGCACCTACAACCTCAATGTGAGCAGTATGCAGCTTTCCGGGCAGGGAGATCTGGCACGGCAGTTTGAGCTGCTGAAGCAGAAACTGGATGCGGAAGGGCTTTTTGACAACTCTCATAAGAAAGCACTGCCCAAGTTTCCGGAGCGGATAGGCATAGTGAGCTCTCCCACAGGAGCAGCAATCCAGGATATCATGAATATCTTGAAGCGTCGCTTCCCGGTGAAGGTTTTTCTTTATCCGGCATTGGTGCAAGGTAACGAGGCTCCTACTCAACTGGTTGAGGGTTTGCAATTCTTCAATACAGAGATGCGAGTTGATCTGATCATTCTTACCAGGGGAGGAGGTTCTCAGGAAGATCTTTGGGCTTTTAACGATGAAAAGCTGGCGCGGGCTGTCTTTGCTTCCCGGATACCGGTTATCTCCGCTGTGGGACATGAAATAGATTTTAGCATCAGTGACTTTGTGGCAGATCACAGAGCCCCAACTCCCTCTGCTGCTGCAGAGCTGGCTGTGCCGGATAAGACAGAGCTGAGTGCGTATATTGAAGCTTTGGCAAAGAGGATGGACATGATCTTCAAAAAGGATATCCAAACCAAAAAGGAAGCCCTTAAAGCCGCTGAAGCCACACATAGATCTCACCATCCCCAAAGGATAATCGATCGCAAAGCACAGAGGCTGGACATGGCTTCGCTTGCTTTTAATGAAGTTCTGAGAATTGTCAGCTCCAAAACCAGGGAATTGGATGCAATTGAGCAAGAGTTTTTGAATGTGGCTCGTTACGCTCTCCAAACCAGAAACCTGCGATTTCGTGCCCGTTTGGAGCGTCTGGAGATGATAATCGAACAGCATATGCGTCAGTTTATGTCCAAAAAGCAGGAACAGCTCAATCTTCTGGGCGTGCAGCTAAAAGCAGAATCTCCTGCAGAAATTATGTCCAAGGGTTATTGCTTACTGCTTCGCGACAAAAATCTAGTACGATCAGTTCGGAACTTGAAAGTGGGCGATAAACTGGAAGCCAGACTGAAAGATGGCACACTGGATCTGAGTGTTGATAAGATCAAAAAGGAAAAAGCTCTTGAGAGAAGTAACTAAACTATATCTCTTGCTTTTGGCTCTGCTTTGCTGGATAGCTCTTCCTGCTCAGTCTGTTTTAGAGAGGTCAGACGCGAGTGAGGAGATTCGCTCGCTCTGGGTTTTGCCATGGTCTATCAGTGAGCCTTCCAGCATAGACCGTTTGATCCGTCAAGCGGTGAACAACGGACAAAATGAACTCCTGGTGGAAGTCCGTTACCGCTCTGATGCTCTTTATACTCCAAATCGGGCTGTCGATGCTTATCCCAATCCGGAGTATCGCAGCTATATACTTACCCGGGAGGGTTTTGACCCTTTGGCTTACGTGCTGGAACAGGGGCATGCCAATAACCTTTCAGTTCAGGCTTGGGTAGTAGTATTCAACGCTACGCCTTTAGCCTCGCATCTTCTGGAACAAAACTACATCTATCGTAACCATCGAGGATGGCTGACCTACGAGCAACGTGAAGGCATGATGCGCTCCACTGAAGCTTTTGGCTACTTTATCGATCCGGGAATACCTGATGCAGCTCTGCACGTTCATAATGTGATCTGTGACCTTGCTTCGGGATATCCGGAATTGGATGGGATACACTTGGATTACGTCCGGTATCCCAATACCAATTATGGTCATCACCCCACATCAATTGCCCGCTTCAATCTCCAGAAGAGAGTCCAGCCGGATCTGACCTGGAATGATTGGAGAATCAGACAAGTCACAGATTTCCTTTCCACACTCCGAGCTGAACTGAGAATTATTCATCCCGGGTTAAGTCTCTCTGCCGCAGTATTCCCGGATATCTCAGAGGCTCGTAATCAGTATGCTCAGGACTGGTATGACTGGTTGGAGAAGGATTTGTTGGATAGAGTTTACCCAATGCTTTACCACGTGGATGATGATGCTTTCAGAAGAGTGCTGGATCAGATGGGCAACAGTGGCTACAAGGATAAGATCGTGATGGGCCTCAGAGCTTGGGATCAGGGAGGAGCCTCTCTACTTCCAGCTAATGGTTCCTACGCCTCCGGATATGATGTTTACGATCTTCTGGAAAGAATAGAATGGACCAGACAACGCAGGTTCCCTGGCATAGCGTTATTCAGCTATGATGGATTGGTCAAAGGTGATGCTCTCTCCTTCGTGGGCTCGAGAGCATACGGAGAAGGCAGAGATCTCTCCATGCCTCCGGAACTCTTGACTCAAATGCATCAGCGCCTTAGAGATAGTTCATTTCAAGCTCCTGAGATATACTTGGCTAGCGGGATGGATCGGCTCTCGGTGCAGATAGTAATTCCCGAGGAGGGTCGCTGGCACTTGGCAATCTACGATCAGGCTGAAGAATTGCTCTGGCAAAACAACCGCTACTATCTGGCAGGGACTAATCTTGATGTGATTGATTCCCTCCCAATTGGTGATTCTTGGATGACTCCGGAGGCTGAAAGCAGCCTCTACTACTTTCACATCCATCAGGAAAATGGTGACTATAAATACATCATTCCCTTGCGCTCAAATGAGAAGTTTGTGGCCAATGCTCCCAGGGCTGTCATTCAGCATGAGCGTAAGAAGGAGGCTGATGCGCGCGCAAGGATTGCCACCCTGCAGG
>JAZHDE010000148.1:0-4369 GCA_036584515.1 Candidatus Cloacimonadota bacterium
AGGTTGCCGCCATCGCTAACGCCTCTTCTTTTTAGTGAACAGTGAACAGGTAGTGACAAGTGACAAGAATCACGCCAACTTCTACATTCTACCTTCTAGATTACCACTGTTCTCCCTTGCTTACTTTGATAACATACTTATATTGTAGGTAAACACATCAAAGAGGTACACAATGGCTATTACAAAACTTCAAGGACATGAGATAAACACAATAGGTAAGCTTCCAGAGCTTGGACAACAAGCACCTGCTTTCAAACTAACTGCAAACAACCTGGCAGATATAAATCTGGCAGACTACATTGGGCAGAAAGTGGTACTGAATATCTTCCCCAGTATTGATACCGGAGTCTGTGCCATGAGCGTGAGGAAGTTTAATGCTGAAGCAGCTTCCCTGGAGAATACCGTGGTTCTTTGCATTTCCCGGGATCTACCCTTTGCCATGGGACGCTTCTGCGGGGCAGAGGGCATTGATAAAGCAATCACTCTCTCTGAACTACGCGACAGAAACTTTGGTAAAGATTACGGTCTGGAACTGATTGACGGTCCGATGGCTGGACTTCTGGCCAGAGCAGTGATCGTGTTGGATGAGAATCACTTGGTTGTTCATACCGAATTGGTTGATGATATAGTGCACGAGCCAAACTACGGCCTGGCTTTGCAAGCTTTGCAGAAATAGTAGGTAGGGGTGATTTCCTGCTTGACAGAAAAGAGCCCGCCAAGATTATGACACAACAGTGTGCGCCCTTAGCTCAACTGGATAGAGTATCTGACTACGGATCAGAAGGTTAGGGGTTCGACTCCCTTAGGGCGTGCCAGTTTTTCCTTGCCAGCTTTTGCTGGCATTTTTTGTTTGAGCAGGAATTATGAAACATAAAGATAAAGGCAAGCGCAAGGCAAATCTAAAGCTCATCTTCGGGATGATGCTGAAGTATTGGTATCATGGCCTAATGGGGCTGATTACCATGCTACTTTTTGCCTTCTTCAGTGGTATCAGTATCACCATCGTAATCCCGCTCTTCGACTATGTCTTCAAGCCCGGACGCACCGATATTATATACACAAGCTACGATCAATTCCTCTCCGCCCTTTGGAATGCCACCGGCAGTTTTCTGAATGCCAGAGGTGGTATTTTCAGTATCCGCGGTTTGGACGATTTGGCTCCCCTTTGGCAGGAAATGCAGGACATAATGCTGCATACTGAATCACTTGCCATGCTCTACAGCATCTGTGGCTTTGTGCTGATCACCATCACCCTGAAGAACATCTTTTTCTATACCAACCGGATGTTTTTTGTGGTGCTGCGAGGCAGGACTATTCGCGATATGAGGAACTACATGTTCCGAAGATATCTGAACCAGGGACAGGACTTCTATTCCCGTAACCAGGTGGGAGATGCTATCGTCCGGATGGTGAATGACGTGGATAACGTCTCAAACCAGTTCATCTTCTCCATCTTCAATTCCATTCGAGACTTCTCTATAATATTCGTATACATGTACATAGCTTTGGCACTCAATGCCAGGCTCTTCATGTTGAGTATCATTGTGCTGCCTCTTTTCACTTTCCTGGTGGGAAACATGGGCAAGAAAATCAAAAAGTACTCCAAAAGGATCCAACGCCAGCTCAGTTCTATGTTCTCCACTGTGGAAGAGGTGCTGAACAGCATCAAGATAGTGAAGGCCTTCCGTCGGGAGGATAGTGAGTATCAAGCCTTTGAGGCCATAAACCGGAAGCATCTGGCTATGTGGCAACGTTCCCAAGCCTATTCCTCGCTCAGCACACCTATCTCAGAGCTGAATTCCACTCTCACCGGAGTAGTGGTGATAATCCTAGGCGGGAGCATGATTCTGGATCCGAATAGTGGCTTCACGCTGGGTAATTTCACTGCTTTCCTTTTTGCTTTGTTTTCCATGCTGCATCCTCTCAAAACCATCACCCAATTGTATTCCGAGATCAAGAAAGCCACCGTTTCTTTGGATAGGATAGCTCTGGTGCTGGACAATCAATCCAGTATCCAAGATGCCCCAGATGCCATTGAGATGGAAGATTTCCAGGATTCCATCGAGCTTCGGAACGTTAGCTTCGCCTACAAGCCCGGCAAAGACGTATTGAAGAATGTGAGCCTAACGATCAGGAAGGGAGAGCGAATCGCTTTCGTTGGTTCCAGCGGGGGAGGCAAAACCAGCCTGGTGAATCTCTTGAATCGCGTATTCGACGTCACAGAAGGCGCAATCCTCATAGACGGCATAGATATTAGGAATTATAAGATAAAGTCACTCAGAAAGCTTTTTGGGGTCGTTACGCAGGATTCCATCCTCTTCACCAAAACAATCCGGGATAACATCGCCTATGGCAGCCTGGATGAGCTTAGCGATGAACAGGTCAGGGAAGCAGCCCGCATTGCCCATGCCGAGGAATTTATCGAGACCTTGCCGGATAAGTATGATCAGATGCTGGATATCAAAGGGAATAACCTTTCCGGCGGACAGCGTCAGCGTCTTTGCATTGCCCGGGCAGTTGTGGCAAATCCCCCCATCCTCGTTTTCGATGAGGCTACCAGCGCTCTGGATACTGATAGTGAGAAGAAAGTACAGGACGCCATTGATGATGCCACGCGTAACAGAACCGTGTTGATCGTGGCTCACAGACTCTCAACCATACTGAAGAGCGACCGGATAGTGGTGCTGGAACATGGCAGCATAGTTGCTGTGGGTAGCCATGAAGAACTGCTGCAAAGCTCTGAGCGTTACAAACATCTCTACAGATTACAAACCGGTGATTATGAAAAAGATTGAGATAGCAGGCATACACCGCATCCTGATTGTGCAATCTGCTTTCATTGGTGATGTGGTTCTGATAACACCATTAATCAGAGAAACTAAGAAGCTATTTCCTGAAGCATCGCTTGATGTATTGGTGAACCCTGTTTCGGCTCCACTTCTAGCAAACAACCCTCACGTCAAGCAAGTGATTGTGCACAATAAAAAGCAGCGTTTCAGGCTGCTCAGGCTGGTCTGGCGCATTAGAAAGCAGGGTTATGATCTGGTGGTCAGCCCCCACAGTTCCTTCCGCACCCATCTAAGCCTCTTCCTAAGCGGTATCCCTCATAGAATAGGCTTTGCCCGAGGCTTTCTTTCACCTGTTATGATGAATTATCGCTTACCCCATGGCAAGGGCATACACAAGAGATTCAAAAACCTAAATCTTCTAAAAGCTATCTCTGATAAGGATTATGATGGCAGTACAGAGCTATTCCCGAGTGAAGCGGACATGGCCTTGGCAGATAGTCTGCTTAGCGAAGCCGGTACCTGGGTGGCAGTTGCTCCGGGATCAGTCTGGTGGACCAAGTGCTGGCCTCTGGATCACTATGAACAGCTCTGTCTGGAACTCTGCAAAAAGGGTTTTAACCTGGTTCTAATAGGCGGAAGGGATGATCATACCAGAACTCACCACATAGAGGAGTTCTGCCGAGTCGCAATGCCCAACAGCCGGGTTGTGAACGCAGCTGGAGCCTGCAGCCTGCTGGAGAGCGCTGCAATCCTGGCTAAAACCCAGCTCTTGATCTGCAATGACAGCGGTTCTTTGCACATGGCAAACGCCATGAAAGTCAAAGTACTCTGCTTCTTTGGACCCACTGTTCAGAGTATTGGTTATTTTCCCTTTAGAGAGCAGGACAGAGTTCTCGAGGTCGATCTGGATTGCCGACCCTGTGGTAGCCATGGCGGACGTTCCTGTCCCAAGGGACACCACCATTGCATGTTGAATATCAGCGTAGAGCAAGCCCTGAGTACGGCCCTGGAACAGCTTCCAGTAACACATGAAAGAAGAAGAGCTAACGACATAATAGAAGATAATATAAGCAAATCCAGCAGCAGTACAGAGTCTCTTGATAGTTCTGCTTCAGAAGAGCCGGGTAACAAGCTTGACGCAAAGGCCAGCGAAGCAGATTTCGAAGGCACAGCCTTATGATATTTAAACACTGGATAGCCAAGTATCCCTATATTTTGACTTACAGAGTGCTCAAGCTTTTGCGCAAGCCTCGTACTATTGTGCTCTACTGCAGCGAATTCCTGGATTGGGAGATCTTTGAGCCGGTACAGAAGCACCTAAAGCCGGTACAGGTAGTTTCCAACAAGCCAAGGACACGTCGGTTGCTTGCAGAGAAAGGTGTCAGAGCGGGAAGGCTTCCGGTTTTTCCCAAGGCTGTGATTATGACACGGCATTCTTGCGACCGCTTCCCAGCCCCGGAAATTATTCGGATCGGGATGACTCATGGTGCCTACCACTTTAAGAAACTCACCAAGGCCAAGAACTACAGGGGAGGGACTCGAACCCTCACAGTATCGCTACCGGCGGATTTTGAGTCGAT
>JAZHDE010000149.1:0-4306 GCA_036584515.1 Candidatus Cloacimonadota bacterium
GATAAAACTCCTCGTCCAGCAGGGCGGCCAAGGCGCCCACCTGACGATGCGCTTTTACGAAGCATGGCTTTGACTTATTCAACTCCTTACACTGCAATGTACAACGGTGAGTTTGACCAGGGGATCACCAATGGGGCTGCCTGGTATGTGATTACCGGCTCCTTTCAGGATTGGAATTATGGCTTTACGGATTGTATCGATATTACCTGTGAAGTTAGCAATATCAAATGGCCTGCTGCCAGCACGCTCGATTCTTACTGGAATCAGAACCAGGAATCTATTCTAAGTTTCATGGAGTATGCTCAAAGAGGATTGCATGGAACTGTGACCAGCACCGACGGACTGCCTCTGGATGCCACCATCACAGTAGCGGGCAATGCCCGTGCTGTCCACACCGACCCGGCTCTGGGTGATTATCACAGATTACTGCTGGGTGGCACTTATAATGTTACTGCAAGCTCTCCCGGTTTCATCTCCCAAACTTTCCCTGCCAATGTCCCCGCCAATGGCGGAGCTACTTTGAACTTTGTGCTGGAACCCGCTCAACTCGTTACTTTTATCGGCACTATCAGAGATATTGAGGGTTATCCCGTGCCCCAGGCGGTTGTCAGCATCAATACAGATCCCGTCACAACAGTGAATTCTTCCGCCGATGGTATGTTCATGATTCCCTCCATTTATGAAGGGAACTACGAGTTTCGGATCTCCTGCCCGGATCTTCCCACACAGATAAGAAACGTGCAGATATCTGAAGAACACTCCAGCCAGACCATCGTTCTTACTCAGCCTCTGTTTGAGGAAGGCTTTGAGCAAGGCATCTCAAATTGGACCCTTACCAGTCCTTGGGCTATAGCGATCGATGGTGCAAACAACGTTCTGAAAGATTCACCCAGCGGGAACTACGGTAACAACATCAACAAGAGTGCCAAGCTCACAAACCCGGTTTCTCTCGTCGGTATTCAGGACCCCACCCTGAGTTTCGGAGCCAAATATGCTCTGGAATCAGGATACGATTTTGTTCACATCGAAGCCTCAAGCAATGGCAGCAGCTGGACCAACCTTGCCAGTTTTAGCGGAACCCAGTCCTCTTGGCAGGATTATTCTTATTCCCTCTCTGCTCTTATCGGCTCGAATTGTTACATCCGGTTCAGGATTCAAACAGATCAGAACACCACAGCCGATGGCATCAGCATCGACGACGTTCAGATCAATGGCAGAGCCTCGAGCCAGATCATTCATGGAGATATCACCCAGGATGGCATAATCAACAGCTCGGATCTAAATCAGCTTCTCAGCCACATTATAGATCCGGATATCCCCGGCTGGCATCCTCAGATGACTGAAGCTTCAGACGTCGATAACAACGACATTGTGAATTCTCTGGATGCCTACATGCTCCATCGCTATATCTCAGATAGCTCATATCGCTTTGTGGTGCAAACCGGGCAGCCGGAGACCTTTCCACAGCTCGATCTTGATTACAGCTATGATCCTGCAAACTCCACCCTGCATCTGAGCTTCTCCAATGCTCAAGCCTTACGGGCGCTGGACTTTGTCTTGGGAGATCCCTCCAGCACCATGATCACCAGTATCTCAGCCACAGAGGGCATCACAGAGATGCACAACCTATCCCGAAATGCCTTTGCCTGTATCAGTGATGGACAGAATCTCGAGATCAGTATCAATCTCAGCACCTCTCTCACCAGTATGCCGCTCATTGGCTACTTGAACGGTCATCCTCTCCAAATCAGTATTATTCTAAGCACGGCTAGTGCCGGTACTGAGT
The DNA here is from genome assembly GCA_036584515.1 of Candidatus Cloacimonadota bacterium. GTDB lineage: Bacteria > Cloacimonadota > Cloacimonadia > Cloacimonadales > Cloacimonadaceae > PHBP01. The sequence goes on from JAZHDE010000149.1 coordinate 1,787, forward strand.
TTAGTCCCATGGCCAATGCTCTGGCTCAGAACTATCCCAATCCCTTCAATCCCAGCACAACAATATCCTATTCTCTGGCGCGCAGCGATGAGCAGGTGCATCTGCAGATCTTCAATGCCAGAGGACAACTGGTGCGCACTTTGGTGAATGAATCCCAGCTTGAGGGAATTCACAGATTGGTCTGGAACGGCAAAGACGATCTGGGCAGGGATCTGGCTGCGGGATTGTACTTATACCGGCTTCAAACCGGAGATTTTGTGCAAACTAACAGGATGCTGCTGCTCAAATGAGACTGCTCAAACTTCTATTCTGCCTCTTGCTTCCTCTGAGTTTGTTGGCATGCAAACCCGCTGCTGAACAATCGCAGAGTGATACTGCCCCAAAATACAGCTTCCGCAAGGATGGCAGCCTGGAAGTGCTATCTCCCCAGGGTGTCCTCAAAGCTCAATTCGATATCGAGATTGTGAGCAGCGAACAGGATTTGCAACGTGGATTGAAGTACAGAGACTCCATGGAAGATACTCAAGGCATGCTTTTCATCATGGATGGGCAAACCCCACATCCATTCTGGATGCAGGATACCTACCTCTCTCTGGATATCATCTATATAGATCACAATAAACAAATCTTTCAGATCTATCCCAATACCACCCCCTTCAGTGAGGAAACCCTTCCTCCGGAGAAACTCAATGCCTTTACCCTGGAGCTCAAAGCCGGGATAAGTGCAAATCATAACATAGAAAAAGGCGACATCATCAGATGGCAAGAAAACCAATAATCTTACTCGTTTTGTTGATCCTCTTGGCTTTGTGGGCCTGTAAAGCGGATCAGGAGCAGGTGATCCTCGAAGGTGAGAACAACCAGATTACGGAGATTGAAGAAGAAACCCACGCAGATACTCTGCAGGAACTGAAGCAAGTGGATCAGGAAGCTCCTCGCATTAGCTATAGCAACACTGTTGATAGCCTCTCGGTCCGCTCCAATTATTCTTGGTCAGATTCCGGAGAGATTCCTCCGGTCGTGATCATCATCGACGACTTTGGCTATACTTCAGGGGCACTTTTGGAAGAATTTGCCTCACTACCTCCGGAGATAGTTTTTGCTGTACTACCGGATCTGCCTCAGACAGAGCGTAGCGCTCAGATGGCGGTACAACATGGTCACGAAGTAATAATCCATGTTCCCATGGAAGCCCGTGGAAACCGCACAAGTCCGGGAGAAAACCATATCCGCACCGGAATGAGTGCAGAAGCCATCCAAAGCATGCTTAGTGCCTTTCACGAGCAGTTACCTATGGCGATTGCCGCAAATAACCACATGGGTTCCACTGCAACTGCAGATCCGGAGCTTATGAACCCCGTATTGGATCATCTCAATAGCTTGGGTCTATTCTTCATAGATAGTGCTGTCACGACCAATCGGCTCAGTTACAACCTGGCCAAACAGAAAGGCCAGCGCACCTATCGCCGGGATATCTTCTTGGACGTGCCCGATAACACTGATGCTACTATAGCCTCGAAGATTGAGAGCCTGGGCAGATACAAGAACCGGGTTGAGCCTATTGTTGTCATCACTCACTGCCACAACCGAGCCAAACTGGTTGCCCTGCACAAGTTCATAAATCAGATCAAGGCCATGGGGGTCAGAATAATGTCCCTCAACCAGGTGCGGCAATACGCAGGGACATAAGCCGGACAGAATCCTTCTATAATTCTCTCTCGACCACGACGCCACATCCCGGAACTCCGCGCAGTGTATTGGCTCTCTCCGAAGCGCCACAACCCGGAACCCCACGATGTGTATTGGCGCTCTCCGAAGCGCCACCACGTCAAAACGCCATCACGCCACCACGCCACCACGTCAAAGCGCTATTACGCTCCACCACCCAGCCCAGCGTCCCGTCATTCCTGAGAGTTGATTCAAACCTGCGCAGCGGTTTGAAACAACGAGTCAGGAATCCACGGAGCTTGTTCAGGCTTTTGTCGGGAAGTTCTGCCCGAAGGAAGCCTTGCAGAGGCGAAAGAACATAGCGAGGGTGCAGAGCTTCTGGCTCCCCATCAAACTGCATACGGTTTGATGGGGAAAAGAAGCGGAGCCCCTCGAAAGGATCGGTGTATCAATCTTCTTTTTTACACCCCCCCACCCCATTGGAAAGCAGCGCTTTCCAATGGGGTGGGGGGGGGATTTTTTTTACAGAAGCACTGTACATAAACGAGGGGCTCCGCTGCGCTTCGCACCCTCGCTATGATCTTTCGCCCTCCGGGCTATGTCGGTATGCATAGACTGGGAGGAATTGCTACGCATATATTGCGTCACCACCACAGCAAAAACCTGAAACACCACCACCCAGCCCAGCGTCCCGTCATTCCTGAGAGTTGATTCAAACCTGCGCAGCGGTTTGAAACAACGAGTCAGGAATCCACGGAGCTTGTTCACCCACTATTCGAAAGACTCTGCTTGAGTGATACTGCGGTACTAATGGCATAATCTTTCTGGATTCCGGGCAATTCTGTCCCAAAG
>JAZHDE010000150.1:0-4346 GCA_036584515.1 Candidatus Cloacimonadota bacterium
CAGGATCAATGTGGGCTGATGATGGCTCACAAAGTCCGATTCATTGAAGGCTATGCCGATGGCATCAGCATATTGATCGAAGCCCGGAGAGGAAAACTCTCCCGGAGTGTACTGCTCGTGCAATGTGTTCTGAGAAGCAAAACCGCCCCCCAGATCGATGTAATCCACCACCACGTCCAGCTTGTCTTTCAGCTTCTGAGCCAGATCCAAAAGAGCCTTGGCAGCATAGTAATAGGCATGGGCATCCAGTATAAAGGTGCCGATATGAGTATGCAAGCCCACTAAACGCATGGCTTTGCCACTAACGAGCCGCTGCACGGCACGATAGGCTTCCCCATTCTCATAGTTGAAACCAAATCTGCTCCACTGGGGATAGATCCCCGTGTCCATATTGACGCGGATAGCAACACTGGGGACTATATCCAGTTCCTGCGCCAGCTTTTCCACCAGATAAAGCTCATCCAGATGATCGATGTGGATTCTGGCTCCCTCTTCAATTGCCAACCGCAGTTCTTCGGCACGTTTACCGGGACCGTTGAAGATGATATCTTTGCCCGGAATGCCCAGCCTGCGAGCCATCTGGTATTCCATGCCGGAAACCACCTCTGCCAGCGAACCTTCCTGATGGAAGATATTGCAGACAGCACCCAGATAATTGGTTTTATAGCTCCAGGCTTGTTGCACCTTGGGATACTGCTTGTGCATGCTTTCCTGCAAACGGCGATACCGCTTGCGAATCTGAGTTTCAGAGAGCACGATCAGCGGAGAGCCAAAAGACTCCACCAAACTCTTGATCGCAATGCCTTCGATCTTGTCCTGATAACGAACCACGCTCTTGGCGCCATATTTATTCATATTCCCGGCGCTGTTGCGCTCGATATTGGGAGCGATATATGTCTTTTTCATTTCTACCTTCTTATCAATTCACTGCGAGCCGAGATTTCGCCCATGGTGGAGATATCCGCCATCACGTCTTCCGCATGCCGGATGAACATCGTGCCGTGCTTGGGCTCCGGAAGAGGCTGAACCTCTTGTCCCAAAGCTTTCAAAACTACTGCTGCGGGCTGGTTTTGTCCCGCACCTTCGGCCAGTCTGACCCAAGCGGGGAAGCGGGGATTGATCTCGATCAGATAATAAACTCCGTCGTATCCACGCATCACTTCCAGTTCACAGGGTCCCTGCCATTTCAGGATGCCAATCACCTTGCGGGCAAATTCTTCCAGCTCGGCATTTTTAACCACCACGCCGCCAAAACCCTTGCCTTTATCGGTGATCACCAGCTTCTTCTGTGCCACCATGCCCAGGATGCCCCCATCTCCGGAACCCACGATCACGATGTTGTATTCATCCCCGGGAACCAGCTTTTGCAGGATGATGGGAAGTCCCCAACGGGACTGGATATCGTAAAAGTATTTGATGCCTTCATCCACATTATGCGCTTTGAAAGCTTCGTAGTATCTGCCTTTGATCATGAGAGGGAATTGCTCCCGGCTGGCGATCACCTGAGAGACATCGCTGATCAGGTCTGTTTCCGGCACTGTAATGCCTTTGGGCGGAAAGAAAGTGGCAAGCTTGGTTTTATCGCGCAGTAAGAAACAAGACTCCGTGGGCAGAAAAGTCCTGATGCCCAGCGCCAGCAGCTCTTCCTGCAAACGGATGTAGAGGATCACTTCTGCATCCAGAGTAGGGATCACCACATCTATCTTGCTCCGCTCTGTGATGTAATGCATGCGGCTCATAAAAGCCTCGCCCCCGGCAGAAGGATAGGGCATTTGGTAAATTTCGTCTGCCAAACCCTCCACATAAATCCCTGATTCCATGGAGTCATAGACCAAACCGATGATTTTGCCCTTAAATCCCGCGGCGCGGATACTGCGGATCACTGCAACGCCCGGCTGAGGGTTGTCTCCTGTTTTGAGACCGGTAACGGCTATAGTTATATCAAGGCTGGAAAGATCCGGATTATTCATCTGTCTGCACCAACTTCAATGCTTCCAGCATCCTGTAGTAATGCTCCATATCGCTGTGCACCTGATCTTCGCTGACCTCATAGAGCTCAACCAGTTCGGCGATGATATCCGCTTCACTCTTGCCCATCTGTAGGGCTTTTAGAATGAGAAGACCGGTTTCATTGCTCGTGTAACTGTAGCCAGAGCTGGGATCAAAGATAAATCCATTATCATTCATCGCCAATTGCGCTAGTTTCTCACTGTTCATAATTCCTCCCGGAACACCATTTGACGGTACTTTGAGTCTGGTTCCTTTGCCTTATGCAATATTTAATCCTATTAGTATTAAACCCGCTAAGACTCTGTATCATACTCCCGTCTCCTGCTCTTACTGCATAAAATAGCCCCAAAAATGAAAAAACCCATCCGCGAAGCACGGACGGGTTCTTTATAACTGTGTCCCGGAGGTCCGGAACTTAATCTTCTGAGGGAACGACAGAGACGTATTTCTTTCCGCCCTGCTTGGTGACGAACTTTACGTGTCCATCGACCAGACTGAACAGGGTGAAATCACGGCCCATGCCAACGTTGTCGGCAGCATGAATCCGAGTGCCTTTCTGACGTACGATGATATTTCCGGCGATAACGGCTTCTGAACCGTATTTTTTCACGCCGCGGTATTTAGGATTGCTATCCCGTCCATTACGACTACTACCACCAGCTTTCTTGTGTGCCATTATAATCCTCTCTTATGCCTGAATATCAGTAACGATAATATTTGTAAATTGCTCACGGTAACCTTTCTTCACCCGGTAGCCTTTCCTCTTCTTGGAATGGAATATCACCAGTTTCTTACCTTTACCGTGTTCGACCACATTGGCCATAACTTTAGCGCCTTCGACTACGGGGGTGCCAACCATGATCTGATCGTCTTTACGAACGAGCAAGACCCTGTCAAACTCGAGAGCTTGACCAGCTTCCGCCGTATTCAGCAAGGGAACGCGAAGCACTGCGTTTTTTTCAGCCCTGAACTGAAATCCTTTAATTTCCACGATGGCGTACATCTTTTCTCCTTTGGGAATTAACTTGAAGTTGCATCCTTTTTGAAGCGGGGCTATCTGTCAAGAGACTTTTTCAGTGATCAGTGAACAGTGATCAGTGAACAGATAGTGATTAGGGACTGGGATTAGTGATTAGAGAGGCAGGTTTGAAGCTCTGGAGGAGCACAGGTAGTTGAAAAAGCCAATAATCATACTACAGATTGTGCCTAGTAGTGAACCCTGAAAGGGATACATCTGATAGCCGGGGGTGTTAACCCCCAGTTTGGCTAGGCGTTACGCCCATCAAGAATAAATACCCACTAGCCCCAAGCCCCGCAATCCTGTATCTGGTGATAATTCCACTTTCCCGTTTCCACCTTGACACAAAACCTGAGAGTAGAGGAGTTGACAACTCACGCATCACCCCTGAATCAAAGAGGAAATTTGGATTAGGATATGATAGAAATACTACTTGCAAAAGAAGAAGATCTTCCCTTACTGCGCGGAATTGAGCTGGATGCAGCCACTATCTGCCCACTTGATGATCTTCCGGAGCAGCTCAGAGCCGAATCGATGCCCCTGGACATACTCAGAACAGCATGGAAGCAAGGGCTTCTACTGGTGGCAATTGAAGCTGGAGATACTCCTGTCGGATTTGCCGCTTGCGCAATTATCGGAAGCTATCTGCATTTATTGGAGATAGATGTGGCTTCCCTGCTGCAACGTAAAGGGATTGGGTCATTGTTACTGAGCACAGTGATAGACATAGCCACAGAGCGAGGTCTGGAGTGGGTATCTCTCACGACCTTCAGCCATCTTCCCTGGAACGCTCCCTGGTATGAGAAGAAAGGCTTTACCCGGATCATATCAGCAGAACTGCCAGCTTTCCTGGCGGAGATTCTCAAAGAAGAAGCAGCCAGAGGCCTGAACCCCGATAACCGTGTGGCGATGCGGAAAATGCTGGGATATGTCTAACCTCTAACAGCGTCAGGGGTGACAAGGACTAGGTTTGTTGAGGCGGTCGCCGTACCGCCTTTTTCGTGGTGAAGTGGTGAAGACACGAAGTGTTGAGGCGGTACGGCGACCGCCTCTACAAAGCGAAGCAGCGCAGCTCTTGTCACTGGTCACTTGTCACTCGTCACTCCCCAAAAGCGACAAGATGTCGCTTCCACTATGGTCACTCGTCACTTTCTTGTGTCTCCCGGAGTCTTCGCCGAGTCTTCGCCCAGTCTTCCCGAGCACTTTGCTCCGGAAGAGTCCTGCAAGACACGGCGAAGACTCCGCGAGACATGGGGGAGTTACGTGGAAGTGATTAGGGATTAGTGATTATAGCTTCGCTGCTTCGCCTTATCTGGGC